>CAUPHU010000012.1:0-20401 GCA_963511095.1 uncultured Anaerococcus sp.
AATTCATATGTTTGAGGTAAGAAATTAGAAGTGCAACTTTTTGGGGGTACCATAGCCCCCTAATCGGGTTCTCCCAGGCCCTCTTTCCGTTACACCCCCAGGCGGCTCCTTTTGCGGAGGGCGGATATTGTTGCTTGCTTTCAGCAAGCTTGATTTGTAGAGATAATAACTTCGAATTAGTATACGTATTTCCTCACAGATTTATAATCGTCGGTAGCCTAAAAATCGCAAACTCGCTACGCTCAAACAGTGCGATTTTTAAACGGCAACCTTGATTAGAAATCATTAGCCGATAGAGTGGAGAATCGGTTTCGAAGTTCCTGATTTTGCTGGCTCGTTTGGCTTTGCCAAACATTGCTAGATAAGTATTACTCTATTATATAAGCAAAATAAATACTGTGCAAAATTTACTAATATATTTTGCCTTTGCCTCTAACGTACATTTAAAAGCAGGCTCTGGTCATACATTCGTTTCAATTTCAAATTAAAATCATCACACAAAACTAAAACTGAATCCCATCTTGATTTAAAATCTCAATAAAATCTCCATCTACTTTTATCATTTCATCGTCGGCCATTTTTGATAGTTCTCTTGATAGGCTGGGCCTTGTTGTTGAGAGATAATCTGCAAAGTCTTCTCTTTTCATTGATAGGCTTACTTTGCCATCTTTTTCATTTTCTAATAGGTATTTACCAATTTTTTGGCGGAGACTAGCTTGGGATGTGATTTGGTTTTTCTTTGATAGGGCCAGGCATTTTTTTGATAGGAAATTTATATAAGACCTTAAGAAAGATTCTGGACATGGGGGCTCAAATATTTTCCTAAAGTCTTTGATAATTAGGATTTTACAATCTGTCGCACACTCAGAGTCAAAGTCGAAGGGCTCTTCGAGGTAGGAGTAGACTTCTCCGAAAAGGGTTGGTTTGTTGAAGTTTTGGAAGATAAATCTCTTGCCCTTAGAATCTATTTGGTAGACATTGAGGCTGCCCTCTATGAGGTAGTAAAGATCTCCTGATTTATCTCCTGTCCTAAAAACATACTCGCCCTTGGAGTAGGCTTTTTCTACAAATTCGGTCTTAGATCTTATAAGATTAAGGTCTTCATCTGATAAGTTTTTGAAAATTTTTATATTTCTAATATCCATTGGCTCATCCTTTCTAAGTCATATTATACTTCAATTACAAATAAAAAAGCCGGCATTTTTGTGCCGACGATTTTAATTTTAGCCTATCATTTTTTCTAGGTCTTCTTCTACTGTTGTGTTTCCTGCGATGTTGAATTCTTTTACTAAAAAGTCTACGACAGTTGGGCTTAGGAAGGCTGGTAGTGTTGGTCCTAGGTGGATGTTTTTAACTCCAAGTGATAGAAGGGCAAGGAGTACTATTACAGCCTTTTGTTCATACCAAGCTATGTTGTATTCGATTGGAAGCTCATTTACATCATCTAGTCCAAAGGCATCTTTAAGGGCAAGGGCGATTTGTACTAGGGAGTAGGAGTCGTTACATTGACCAGCATCAAGGACTCTTGGGATGCCATTGATGTCACCTAGACCTAGCTTGTTGTAGCGGTATTTTGCACAACCTGCTGTAAGGATTACTGTGTCATTTGGAAGTTCTTTTGCAAAGTCTGTGTAATAGGATCTCTTTGTGCTTCTACCGTCACAGCCTGCCATTACCACGAATTTTCTGATATTGCCTTCATTTACTTCGTTAATTACCTTATCTGCAAGAGCAAGTACTTGGTTGTGGGCAAAACCACCGACTACCTTGATGTCTTCAAGATTTTCTGGTGCTTGGCATTTCTTTGCCATTTCAATGATTGCTGAGAAATCTTTATATCCATTTTCATCAGCTTCTATATGTTTTGCACCTGGGAAACCTGCGTTAGATGTTGTAAACATCTTGTCTAAGTAGGTATTATTTTTCTTTGGTGGGACAATGCAGTTGGTGGTCATTAGGATTGGGCCGTTAAATTTCTCGAATTCTTCGTTTTGTTTCCACCAAGCATTTCCGTAGTTGCCGTGGAAGTTGTTGTATTTCTTAAATTCTGGGTAATAGTTTGCTGGTAGCATTTCTGAGTGGGTGTAGACATCAACGCCTGTGCCTTGTGTTTGTTCAAGGAGCATCTTCATATCGTGTAGGTCGTGGCCAGAAATTAAAATTCCTGGGTTTTGGCCTGCTGAAAAGTCTACTTCTGTGATTTCTGGATTACCGTATGTTTCGGTGTTGGCCTTATCTAGAAGGGCCATAGCTTTTACACCGTGGTTTCCAGTTTCGATTACAAGATTAATTAAATCGTTAATTTCTTTATCATTTTTAGTTGTTTCAGAAAGTGCCTTTGCGATAAATTCGTCTACTTCTTCATCTCTGTAGCCTAGAACATTTGCGTGGTGATTGTAAGCTGCCATACCTTTTAGGCCGTAGGTTACAAGTTCTACAAGAGATCTTTGGTCTTCATTAATGATATTTAAAACTCCAACCTCAATAGCCTTTCTCTTTAATTCCTCATCATCATAGGAAAGGTAAGATTCAACTTCAGTTAGGCCTTCAGTTCCGATTTTGCCCATGATTTTCTCCTTAAATTCCATGGTTTTCTTAACTGCATCTAGGATTGCTTCTTCATCGAAGTTTGCATTGGTAATTGTGATAAATAGGTTGTTTGAAATCCTATCGTAGACTTTAGCACAAGCCTTGCCTTTTTTTACTACTAGACCACAAAGGCCTTTAGTTGTATAGATTAATAGGTCTTGAAGATTTGCTACATCTTCGTTCTTGCCGCATACACCGACCTTGGTGCATCCTTTATTTCCTGCTGTTTCTTGACATTGATAACAAAACATATATCTACCTCTTTCTTTTCTAATTCTTTAACTTATGTTTCTATTATAAAGGAAGATTTTTAAAATTTCTGTAACTAATGTTACGAAATATGAAATTTTAAAAGTTTTTCTTAGCTGATAATGGTTATTATTTATAGTATAATATATATAATTATATAAAAAGGAGAATGGGATGATTAGGGAATTTAGTATAGAAATTAAGGGCTTTGATCCAGTTTTGGCCTATGAAGTTAAGGGGCAGGGAAAAGGACCTTGTTTGGTCGTTATTTCTGGAGTCCATGGGGCTGAATATGTTGGACCTAGGGCCTTGATGACTTTTGTTGAGAAAATAAAAAATGAGGGTCTGGATTTTAAGGGAAGGCTCCTTATTGTTCCTGTCCTTAATGAGTCTGGATTTTATGGAGGTCTTAAGCAGGTAGTGGCAGAAGACGGGCTCAATCTTAACAGGATTTTCCCTGCAGATGGCGATTCTAAGGCACATCTGCTTGCTAGGATGGTTGAGGAGAAATTATATCCAGAAGCTGATTTCATCCTAGACTTGCACGGAGGAGACCTTAACGAGGAAATGGAACCCCTGGTATTTTTCCCTGCCTATGCTAAGGAAAGTCACAAAGAAAAAGTCCATAAGGTATTAGAAAATTTATCAACTTCTTATATGGTACCATCTGAGGCGAGGAATGGCCTTTATTCCTATGCCAATAGCAAGGAGATTCCAAGCTTGCTCCTAGAAAGGGGAGGAATGGGTCGCTGGTCTGATGAGGAAGCTGATCAAGCCGTTTTAAATATTCTCCAAACTATGAAGGCTTTAGATATGATTAGTTTTGACATAGAGAAGGGAAGGGCAAAAATGATTGAGGACCCAATTTACCTGGAATCACCAAACTCTGGCATATGGTATCCAAAATTTAGGGTGGGTGAGTTTTTTGCTAAGGGTGATGTCCTTGGGGTTTTAGAAGACCTTAGGGGCAATCTTATAGATGAATTTAAGGCAGCCTACGATGGAGTTATACTCTACCAGAATATCGCTCTTGGAGTTAGTGAAGACGACCACTTGATTGCTTATGGAAAAATATCATAAGTCCTACTTGTCCCTAGGAATTCCCCTAGGTCTAGAATCATTTTTCCTAATTTTAATAAATGCTGTTAACCAAATTTTGGTTTCATCTCTTGGCAAGGAAGTTATAGCAGCTGTTGCCATTATTTCCCAACCTAGGATGGTAGTCTATGCCTTTGCAAGGTCCATTTCTTATAGTCTTTCGATTATGATTTCAAAAGAGATGAATGAGGACGAGGATATTTTTCCAGCCTTTATTCTGCCTTCTTTTATCACTATGGTCCTTATTTTGATCCTTATGTTTATCTTTATAAGGTCCATCCTAATCTTCGCGGGAGCGGGGGAAGATTATCTAGATTTGGCCATAACTTATGCTAAGTGGAATATTGGTTTTATCCTTTTTTACTCCTTCACAACAATTTTCCAGTCGATTCTAATATCAAAGGGACACGGGACTTTTATCCTACTTTCAAATGTATTTTCATCTTTGATAAATATTGGCCTTTGCTACTGTCTAATCCACGGTATTTTCATTGAGGAGCCAATGGGAATAGTTGGCCTGGGTCTGGGTGGGCTTGTTTCAAGTATAATTAATTTTATCTTGACCCTAATTTTCCTTTTGACTAAGGGGTATTTGGTCCTTAGGGATTTGAAATTATTCCCTTCTATAAGTTTATTTGAGAAATTTAAGAAGGAATTTAACGGCATATTTCTAGAGCAAATATCTGAAAGGTTGGGAATGTTCCTCTACGCTAAGTTTGCGGCCTCTCTTGGCACTGCCCAATTTGCTGCCCATTCAATCGGCATGAACATTTGTGATATGTACTGGGCCTTTGCCCAAGGCATGTCCAAGGCTTCTATGACACTTTCTAGCGAACTTTTTGCTAGAAAAAAATCGGATGACTTTAGGTCCTTGTTCAAATTTACAAGCTGGGTAAATTTTACCCTTTCAAGCCTAGTTGCTATAGGATTTTACTTTTTCGGGGCAAAACTCGTTGGGATTTACACCAAGGACCCAGATGTCTTTGTCCTAACCATGCTTTTAATTCCCTTTATTGCCTTGGTTTCTTTTCCCGAAGGTCAGGCAATGATTGGTTCTTCAAGTCTTAGGGCCATTGGCAAGGCCAAGCTTGTTGCACTTCTGTATTTTATAACTACAAGCCTTATCCGTCCTTTCACAACCCTGGGTCTAATTAGACTTTTTGGCTACCTAGGGCCGATTATAGCTCTTTTTATAGACCAGTGCTTAAAAGCTATCACGACTAATTTCTTTTTGCTTAGGGATAAAAATATTGGCAAAAGCTTATAAATTTAGAGATTACAAAAGACTTCCAAAATTTCTTCGGAAGTCTTTTTTAGAGGGTATTACTTAAATTAGTTCAAACAACAATTTTGTATAAGGGTGGGAAATCTGCTCTTCTATATTTTCGGTATCCAGCCTTTCGACTATCTCGCCTTCTTTTATGACCAGGATTTGGTCGCAAAATACGGTTGATAGGGCGTGATTATGGCTGATAAATAGGATAGCCATGTCAAACTCTTTCTTAAGGTCTAAGAGGAGATTAACGATGTTTGAGGCCACACTGGTATCAAGGCTCGATGTAGCCTCGTCACAGATTAAAAGTTTGGGTCTTATTGTAAGGGCCCTGGCTATTGATGCCCTTTGGCACTCACCACCGCTTAGGTCTGTTGGCCTTGAATAATAGGCCATGTTAGGATCAAGACCGACTCTTTTTAGCATCTTCATAGTGTTTGCCTTGGCCTCTTCCATACTAAGGCCCAGGAGGTTTTTTTGCCCCCTGTCAATTGTTGGCCCAATGGCTATTTTTGGATCAAATGAGTTGGTAGAATCCTGGTAAATCATTTGGATATTTTTATATAATTCTTTTCTACTTATAGATTTCTTTGGGTAAAGGGACTTGCCTAAGAGGCTTATTTTGCCCTTGTTTGGGGGACTTATCCCTGTTATTACCTTGGCAATGGTCGACTTGCCCGAACCAGATTCTCCCAAAAGTCCAAGGATTTGCCCTTTTTCGATTGTAAAATTTATATCTTTTAATATTTGATTTTTACCATAGCTTTGGTAGATATTTTCTAATTTTATTATCTCATTCATAAACAATCCTTAGGGGAGCAACATAGTGGTCTGGCTTAGGATTTGCCAGGTATTTTTCTAGGTCAGTGTAGTCAAAATCTTTATAAGATATAGATGAAACGAGGTTTTTGCCGAGCTTTGGTACAGCTCTGATCAAGGACCTGGTGAAAGGATGGATTGGTCCATTCATAATTATTTGGGCATTGGCAGCTTCAATTAGCCTGCCGTGAAAAAGAACCATAACCCTGTCACAAACCTTGTTTACAACGCCTATATCGTGGCTGACAAGCAGGGTTGAAATCCCTTCGTCTCTCATCTTGACAATTTCTTCTAGGACGTGTTTTTTGGTGTGGGTATCAAGGGCTGATGTGGGTTCGTCAGCTATGATAAAACCTGGTTTCAAAAAACAAGCAAGGCCAATTGAAATCCTCTGAAGCATGCCCCCGCTCATCTCATAGGGATAAGAATTTAGGATATGGTCCACATCGTCAAAGGCTAGGAAATGCAAGATTTCCCTGGCTCTTTTTAGGATTTCCTCCATGGTCATATTAGTTTTACTTTTTCCTACAAAGTAAAAATGGGTTTTTATCTTGCTGGTTGGGTTAAAGGAAGAATAGGGATTTTGAAAAACTATACCATAATCAGTCGCTTTTTTAATCTCGCCTTTCACCTTAAAACCCTCTTCCTCATGGCTCCATAGTGCCTTTAGGACAGTAGATTTTCCTGAGCCTGATTCTCCAACCAGGCCCAGGATTTCGCCCTCTCGGAGGGTGAAAGAGAGGTCGTGAACAACTTCCTTGTCCCCATAAGAAGCGCAAAGCTTATTTACAGTAAGTAGGGTCATTTTTCTATGTCAGTATCGACACTTATGATTCTGTACTCAAATGGGCTTACTTCAAAGTTTTTGACATAAGATTGGGCAGCAAGGTCAACCTTTACATTGCCGATATAGTAGTGCATCCTGTCAGCTAGGGCTGTTTTTAGGATTTCTTTTGAAAGTTCATTTCTCTTATCTTCGTCAAATTCAGATTTCATTTGTTTTAATAATTCATCTACTTTTTCATTCTTGTAGCCGTTGTAGTTTGCGGCTCCTTCGCTTCCAAATACAGAGTTTAGGTATTCGTATGGATCGCCAACTCTAAGGGTAACAACACCGTACATACCTAGGTCATAGTCGCCAGAATTTACGTATTTAGAGTTTTCATCTTGAACTGCTTGTACATTCCAGCCTGCCTTTGTAAATTGAGATTGGAGTTGGGTAGCAATCTTTGGAATGTTTAGTCTTTCGTAGAATTTCATTGTGTAAGCTTTTTCAGAATCTGGTTTAGTTTTTTCTACTAATTCTTGAGATTTTTCAAGGTCGAATGTATCTACATCTTCCTTGCCAATAGCAAATGGAAGTTCTGGAGCAAATGGACTGTAGGAAACTTTGATACCGTCTTTTAGTAAATCTTGGGCAATTTCTTCTCTGTCGATTGCCTTAAATAGACCTTCTCTAACTTCTGGGTTTGAAACAGATGTGTCTTTTACATAGATTAGGTAAACTCTAGAGCTTGGAGTTCTTACTACTTGGTAATTATCGTCAGCTTCGAGTTTGTCTGCTGTTTCTGTATCTACTTGGGCAATGTCAATTTCTTTTGATTCTAGGGCAAGACCTAGGGTTGTTGATTCGCTAACAAGTTTGTTTACGATTTTGTCTAGTTTTGGAGTGCCGTTCCAGTAATTTTCGTTTTTAACTAGGGTAATTTCGTTTTCTGGTTTAAATTCAGATATTTGGTAAGGGCCTGTACAAATTGGGCTAGCATCAAAATCTGTT
Organism: uncultured Anaerococcus sp.; assembly: GCA_963511095.1. Classification (GTDB taxonomy): domain Bacteria; phylum Bacillota; class Clostridia; order Tissierellales; family Peptoniphilaceae; genus Anaerococcus. The sequence continues at coordinate 7,806 of CAUPHU010000012.1, forward strand.
GTATCGTCAACGTCACAGATTATAAAGTGTGGGTCTACAAGAGAGTTTAGGGCCTTGCCGTTTGCTTCCTTAGTTTTAATGGTAATCTTGTTGCCATCTGCAGTAAATTCTGTCCCTTCCATGCTGGCTGCTTCTGGGTTTTCAGCTATAGTTCTTTCTAAACTCTTAATAACGGCTTCGCCTGTTACGTCCTTTCCGTTTGAGAATTTTAATCCGTCTTTAAGGGTGATTTCCCAAGTGGTTGGGTCGATATTTTTGTAGTCTTCTACAAGTTTGCCCCTTAGGCTGTAGTCATCTGCAAGGTCAAAAAGTGTTTCACCAACACCTAGTTTTACAAGTTCCCAACCGTTCCAGTCCTTGTGTGGGTCACAAGAAGCATAAACGTATGAAGAACCAATTGTTAGGACTTTTTCTTCGCTAGAGTCTTTATTTTCTGCTTGCTCTGTTGTTTCTGTGCCTTCTTTAGCATCCTTATTTTCCTCGGCTGGCTTGTTAGAAGAGCAAGCTGAGAGTAAAACTGCGAGTGCTAAGAGTGATGTTAAACCGAATTTCTTTAAAAATTTCATATCTTCCTCCTATTTTTTAGAAAATTCTTTCTTATATTTGTCGCCCATAAAATTGAAAAATGCAGAACAGAAAACAAGAAACAAGCTTGGAAAAACAACTGTCCAAGGGGCGGTTTGAATGTATCTAATATTTTCTGAAATCATTGATCCCCATTCTGCTTGGGGTAGGGCAGAGCCCAGGCCTAAGAATGATAGGCCAGCAAGGGAGACCATCATGGTTGCTATGTGTAGGGAAATAGTCACTATCAAAATATCCATCATATTTGGGAGGATATGGAAAAATATGATTCTCATATCAGATTCACCAGAGATTTTAGATGAGATAACGTAGAGCTTTTCCTTATCAACCATGACAAAGGACCTTACTATACGTGCGTAGTTGGTCCAGCCCAGACAAAGGAGGGCCAAGGACGCATTTTTTATTCCACCTCCCATGGCGCCTGCGATGAAGATTGCAAGCAAGAGGGAGGGAAATGCCATAAATATATCTGTAATTCTCATAAGAATTACGTCCAAAAGACCACCGTAGTAGCCAGCAAAAAGCCCCAGGCTAGTGCCTATGAAGCTTGATAAAAGAACTAGGATAAGGGCTGGCAAAAGCGAAGTCTTAAAGCCAACCAAAACTCTTGACAAAACACACCTGCCGTAGGCATCCGTGCCAAAGGGGTAGTCCTTAGATGGGGGATTAAGGGCAATCTTCGGCATTGTTTCGTTTGGTAGGTTTGGAGCAAGTTTATCTGCAAATATTGTCAAAAGACTAAGCAAGATTACTGAAATTGCTAAGATATAAAGGGTTTTAGGTTTTTTTCTTTCTTTGATTTTAGATTTTTCTACAACTAGGTTTTCGAGTTTCATCCTAAATCAACCCTCCTATCTATAACTTTGTGCAAGATGTCTGCCAGCATATTAAAGATGAAATATATAAGGGCACTTAAGAAAACAAAGGCTTGGATGGTTGGGTAGTCCCTAAAGAGGATGGAATCCATAATCAAAGATCCCAGACCCGGCCAAACAAAGAGGTGTTCTACAATAGTGACCCCTCCACAAAAATATGCGAAGGACATGGCCATAAGGTTTAAAACCAGGCCCGAACAATTTTTAAAAACGCTATTTATAATTATATATCTTTTCTTAAAGCCTCTAGCTTCGAAGGACTTTACATATTGACTCTTGTATTCTTCCATCATGGCCGAGCGAATTTGCCTGGTGTACTTGCCAATCAAAGGAAGGGCAAGGCAGAGGGCAGGAAGGACCCAACCATTTGGGTTACCCCTAGAAATAACAGGAAACCACTTAAGCTTAACTGCAAATATTATAAGTAAAATTACCCCATAAACAAAGGTCGGGATAGAAGCCAGGATAAAGCTTAGGATGTCTAGAAATTTATCTATGGCCCTGTCCTTAAAAAATATACAAGTAATTGAGGACGCCAGAGCAAAGATAAAGGTCAATAAAAATGCCGGGACGGCAAGGTAGAGACTTTGGGGAAGAGCTCCCTTAATCTTATCGGCCACAGGCCTATCATCCATGTAGGAAGTGCCCATATCCCCTTTAAGGAAATTTCCTAGCCAGTTTTTGTACTGGACAAGGACAGGCTCATTTAAGCCCTTTTCCTCTCTGGCCTTTTCCAAAACTTCCTCTGGGGGCACTGGCTTGTGCCTGGCTATGTAGTACATTTCCACCGGATCACCCTCAGCTAGGAAACTTGCTCCAAAGGCTAAAAACGAAATGGCGAAGAGAACAAAAACAGCCTGGCCAATTTTTTTAATAAAATATTTTATCAATTAATCATCCCCCTTCTTACAAACAATTATAAAGGAAGGAGAAGACCTGTAGGCTATTTGAAAGGATTCGTCATAGACTAATGGGTCAATATTTTTCTTGATTTCAATAGATTCAAAGCCAATCTTATTTAAAATAGTCAGGTCAAAATCTGGCCTTTTTACATAGGTCATAGGCATATCCTTGGCGAGACTTTCGCATTGGTCGGCCTCTTTAAAGGAAACCCTCATATCATAGCCAGAATTTATCCCTTCCTTGAGATTTTTTGCGGCAAGTTTGGAATAATTTTCACACCAAACATAGGAATACCAAGCAGCATCTACAATTATTAGCTTGCCTCCCTTTTTGAGGTAGGACTTCCATAGCTTATAGGTTGTAGAAGGGTAGGATAACATCCAAGTTAGGTTTCTTGACAAAATGTAATCAAAAGACTCATTTTCAAATGAAACTTCCTCGCAATCGCCCTCTACAAATGTAACTTTTCCCTCGAAAGCCTTGAGGTTTTTCTTAGCCATTTCTAGCATTTTCTCCGACTTATCAAAGGCGGTAACTGTTGCACCTTTCTCCGCCATAAGTAGGGAAAATAAACCAGGCCCACAACCTAAGTCCAAGACCTTTTTGCCAGTCAAATCTTCTGGCAGGTAGGAGGAAAAAAGATTCGCCCAGTCATCCTTGTGACCGTGATCGATTTCCTCTTGGACCCCGTCGTCATAAGTCTTGGCCCTATTTTGCCAATACTTATCTAAAGTAAGATTCATAATTCCTCCAATAAAAAAGGGGCATCCTATTTTCCCACAGAAAATAAGACACCCTTCATGAATGTCGATAAATCATAGATTTAAGGCTAGGTATACCTTCTTGGTAAGTCCTTCATGGATTTAACTCTTGGCCTTTCATCTATACCAATGTTACTAAAAAAATAAATTTTTGTCAAATCATTTGCATCTAGGTTTTTTCATTAAAACAATAATTTTCCCTATTTTTTATTATAAAAAAACATATTGTGACCCTAATCACAGACAAAAGTTTTCATATCCTGTATCCTAAATATAGATAGAAAATAAAAAGCAAAAATCATAGGAGGATTTATGGAATATAGAGGTTTTAAAGGCCAAAAATGGCAAGATGAAATAAATGTACGTGATTTTATCCAGGCAAACTACACTCCATATGAGGGTGACGAATCTTTCCTTGCCGGAAAGAGCGAAAAAACAAGTAAACTCTTTGCCTATGTTGAGGAATTAATCAACAAGGAAATTAGAGAAAACTATAGAAATGCTGATACCACAAGGTTTTCATCTATAGATGGCTTTGACGCAGGCTACATAGATCAGGAAAACGAGGTAATAGTAGGTCTTCAAACTGATGAAGTCTTAAAAAGAATTGTAAACCCATACGGGGGTTACAGAATGGTGGAACAATCCCTTGAAGCCTATGGCCAAGAGATGGATCCTGACCAGGCAAAATATTTCAAAGAATTTAGAAAAACCCACAACGAGGGAGTTTTCGATGCCTATACTAAGGATATGAGAACTGCAAGGACTGTCGGTCTTGTAACAGGTCTTCCAGATGCCTATGGTCGTGGTAGGATTATTGGCGATTACAGAAGAATTGCCCTTTATGGTATAGATAGGCTAGTAGAGGAAAAACGCAAAGATCTCGACAATATCCAAATTGACGAAAACAACCTAGAAGCTTCAATCAGACTTAGGGAAGAAGTGAGCGAGCAAATCAGAGCCCTCGGCGAGATAAAGGCAATGGCAGCAAAATATGGTATTGATATTTCAAAACCTGCCAAAAATGCCACAGAAGCTGTTCAATTTCTATATCTTGGCTATCTTGCAGCTGTTAAGGAAAACAACGGTGCGGCTATGTCCTTTGGTAGAAATACAACCTTCCTAGATATTTATATAAAAAGAGATATGGACGAGGGAATCCTTGACGAAGTAGGCGCTCAAGAATTAATCGACCAATTAGTCATCAAACTAAGACTTGTAAGACACCTTAGAACACCAGAATACGACGAAGTTTTCGGTGGAGACCCAACCTGGGTTACAGAATCGATAGGGGGAATGGGTCTTGACGGAAGGACTCTTGTGACAAAGACTGCCTTCAGGTTCCTCCACACCCTAATCAACCTAGGTTCTGCTCCAGAACCAAATATGACAGTCCTTTGGGCGGAAAACTTACCAGAAGCATGGAAGAAATTCTGCTCGAAAGTCTCTATCCTTACAGACTCAATCCAATACGAAAATGACGATTTGATGCGAGATATGTATGGCGATGACTATGCCATTGCTTGCTGTGTATCTGCCATGGAAGTTGGCAAGGAAATGCAATTCTTTGGAGCAAGGGCAAACCTTGCTAAGGCTCTACTTTACGCAATAAATGGAGGAGTAGACGAAAAGAAAAAGACCAAAGACGGCTCACTTATAAAAGTATTTGACGGAATTGAGCCAATCACAGATGATGTGTTAGACTTTGATAAGGTTATGGAAAACTATAAGAAGGTAATTACAAAGCTTTCTGGCCTTTATGTCAATGCCCTAAATGTAATCCACTACATGCACGACAAATACGCTTATGAAGCTGGCCAAATGGCCCTTCACGATACAAGTGTCAAGAGAAATCTTGCGACAGGGGTTGCTGGTATTTCAATAGTGGCAGACTCACTTTCTGCTATTAAATACGGAAAAGTTAAGCCAATTAGGGATGAAAATGGAATAGCAATTGACTTTGAAACTAGTGGAGATTTTCCAAAATACGGAAACGACGATGACAGGGTAGATGAACTTGCAGTTGACGTTTTAACATTTTTCTCAAATGAACTTAAGAAGCACGCCACCTACAAAAACGCAAAACTAACCCTTTCAGTCCTAACCATTACATCAAATGTAATGTACGGCAAGAAGACAGGTACAACTCCAGACGGTCGTAAGGCAGGCGAGGCCTTTGCTCCAGGTGCAAACCCAATGCACGGTAGGGACGAGTCAGGTGCCCTTGCAAGTCTAAACTCTGTGGCAAAGCTTCCTTATGAATGCGTATGCGAAGACGGTATTTCAAATACCTTCTCAATAGTACCAGATGCCTTAGGCAAGGAAGAAGAAATAAGGATTGACAACCTTGTAAATATCATGGACGGATATTTTGGACAAGACGCCTTCCACCTAAATGTCAACGTCCTTCAAAGGGAAAAACTTCTGGATGCCTACCACAACCCAGAAAAATACCCAAACCTTACAATCAGGGTTTCAGGCTACGCAGTCCACTTCAATAGGCTTACAGACGAGCAAAAGCTTGAAGTTCTAGAGAGAACCTTCCACAACCACCAATAATTATTTAAATTAGTATAAAATATAAAAGGAGGAACTATGGCAAAATTATATTCGATAGAAACAATGGGCCTTGTAGACGGGCCTGGGATTAGGACAGTGTTTTTTCTCTCCGGCTGCCCTCTAAGATGTGTATTTTGCCATAATCCTGATACCCAATCTATGGATTATGGGAGGGATATTACAGTTGATGAGCTTGTAAAAAGGGCAAAGAGAATGAAACCCTACTACAAAAACGGGGGCGGAGTCACGATTTCTGGTGGCGAGCCTCTGGCAAGTGGGGCCTTTGTCCTTGATGCAATAAGGGCCCTCCATGAGGAAGAAATCCATGTCGCAGTCGATACTTCGGGTGTGGGAGATACAAAATACTATGATCAGATAGCAGGAGAAGCTGATCTAATCCTTCTCGATATCAAACACTACGATCCTTACTTTTTTAATGAAATTACCAAAAATCACCAAGACAAAGTCATAAAATTTATGGAATCCATTAAAAATACAGATACCAGGGTTTGGATAAGGCATGTGATGATGCCTTTTGTCACCGACACCTCAGAAGATATTGATGGCCTAGTTGATTTTGTAAGGCCACTTAAGAAAAACATTGACAAGATTGAAATCCTTCCCTACCATAAGATGGGAGTGGGCAAATATGAAGAACTCGGCAAGAAATATAGGATAAAAAACATGGAGGCCATGGATAAGAAAAAGGCAAAAGATTTTGAAATCTATGCCAATAATATGTTAAAATCTTTGTAGGAGAATAATATGAAAAACTACAGAGAAAATGAAGAAAGCCTCTTGGCATTCCTGACAGATAAAGACCTGGCAAGATTTCGCTACAGGCCCCAGGTATTGATGTATAAAAAGGGAGATGTGATTTTTTCCTTTAATGATAAGGCCGATTTTATGTATATCATCCTAGAAGGCTTTATCAAAATATCAACCTACTTGTCAGACGGAAGGGAGCAAATCTTATATATCTACGGCGAGGAAGACTTTGTTGGTGCCCACAACCTTCTAACCCAGGAAAACTATATGTATGAGGCAAGGGCCCTCACAAAGGCCAAGCTTCTCATAATTTCAAAAATTGATTTTGAGAATATTCTCAAAAAAAACAACCAGGTCCTAATCAAGATTTTGGACCAGTCTTTTAGGCGAATAAGGAGGAGCGAAGACCTTATAGATAGACTTTCTACTCAAAATGCAGACATGAAGGTGGCAAAACTTCTTTTGGACTTGGCTTATGATGTTGGTATTGTCAAAAAAGAGGGAGTTTTGGTTGAAATTCACCTAAGCCGTGAAGAACTCGGATCTTATTCGGGAATAGTAAGGGAAACTCTTTCGAGAAAACTATCAAGCTTTGAAAAAATGGGCCTAATAGAGACGATAGGACGAAATGAAATCCTAATTAAAAATATGAAAGCCCTAGAAAAGATGACTTCATAGGAAAAACCATCAATATTTTGCTGATAAGAGCAACGCTAAAAACTCCTGCGCCATTTCTGAAGCCCTAACCACATTTTCAGACAAGCCCGTCGGCTCAGTGAGACAAATGTATGGTAGGAAAATTGCCCTAGCGGCATAGAGCGTGCAGGGGCAGACGAGCGAAGCGAGGAGAAATCTTATAAATTCGAGAATATTTAATTTTTCGAAAGATTACCAAATCTCACAAAACAAAGACTTCCAAGGAGGTCTTTTTTTGTTTATCTTGCTAAATCGTCATTTTCCAGTATCATGATAAAATGGAGGAAATATGAATAAACAAACTTTAAAAATAATGCTCGCCTACATAGGAGTCCTCACAGGAGCAGGACTTGCCTCAGGTCAAGAGCTTTTGCAATACTTTGTGGCCTTGGGAATCCCTGGCCTTGTGGGAATCGGTCTCGTTGGCCTACTCCACATGCTAATTGGTGGAATCTTGCTAATTTTGGGCAGCCACTACCTTGCAACCGACCACTCTGAAGTCTTCGATGAGATAAGCAACAAGGTTATTTCAAAATTTATGGACCTATCCCTTATCTTCACTTGCTTTGTAGTTGGTTTTGTAATGATTGCGGGTGCAGGATCCAACCTTAACCAAGCCTTTGGTCTAAATGAAAACTTGGGCAGGGTAATATGTGCAGTCCTAATAATAGTAGTTGGAATGATGGACTTTAACAAGGTAAGTCAGGTAATCGGATCATTTTCGCCACTTATAGTTGGCTTTGTCATTCTAGGGTCAATCTATACAATCATCACGGCAAAACCAGATTGGCAAGACCTAAACGCCTTTGCAAAAAGCCTTCCAGCTAACTTCAACAAGGTCGGCTTTTCAGTCATAAACTACTTTGGCATGTGCCTAATGACAGCTGTATCCATGGGCTTTGTCCTAGGTGGTGATGAACTTAATACAGAAAACGCTGGTTGGGGTGGCCTAATCGGTGGGGCAATTGTTGGAGTTATGGGTTTTCTAATTACCCTTACACTTTTTATAAGGGTCAAAGAAGTCTACACTCTAGATATACCAATGCTCTACGTCCTTGAAACTATAAGTCCAATTTTAGGACTTATCATGGCAGTGGTAATATTTGGTATGATTTTTAACACAGGGATTTCCCTCTTCTATGCCCTTGCCAGAAGGTTTTCAAATGATGAAGACGAAAATTCATTCAAGAAAATGCTAGTTCTAATCACAGCAGTAGGCTTTGGCCTATCCTTCCTAGGATTTAAACGCCTAGTATCCATATTTTATCCGATAATCGGCTATATTGGAATATTTATGACAGGACTTTTAATCTTTGCTTATTTCAAGGAAAGAACAGCAATCAGGCAAGAATCCATGAAAAGACTGGGAATCAGACACTACATGAGAAAAAAACTCGACGACGATATAGAATTTACCAAACAAGATGAAGAAAGACTAAATAAACTAATCGACCGCTCCCACATCGACAACGAAGAAATGGCAGAAAAGGCCGAAGAAACCATCCAAGAAGCCATAGACAACGACGAAGAACCAGAAACTGACCATGATTAACATTGAATTGCAAGATAAAATTGGAAAGTGTCCATTAGGGCACTTTTTTCGTTCTTATTTTATTTAGAGGGTATAGTAATTTAACATAATAAAAAATTAAGAGAGATGATTTTATTACGCTTTACATAGGATATTTTTTGTCTATGCCTTTATCGGCTGGATTATTGAGCTTTTCTTTCAGGGAGTGAATACTGGGTTTCGTAGTCTTTAAAAAATAAAAGGAGTAGTTTTCTATGAAAATAGCTTTAGCAGCGATAGGTTTTCTAACAAATGATTTAGATTATAATATTGACAAAATTAAAGAAACGGTAAAAAAGCATGCTAGCCAGGCTGATTTGATTCTCTTTGGAGAAAGTTTTTTGCAAGGCTTTGATTGCCTAACTTGGGATTATTCAATAGACATAGATATAGCTGTAAGTCAGGATTCATCAATAATAGATGAAATTAGATCTTTGTGTAAAAAATATAAAGTAGCAGTTTCATTTGGATATATAGAAAAGGATGAGGATAGGTTATACAGTAGTCAGTTAACTATCTCTAAGTATGGTGAAATATTAGATAATTTTAGACGTGTATCTATAGGATGGAAAGAACCTATTGCAGATTTTCACTATGTAGAAGGTGAAGGATTTGGACAATTCTCTTACTTAGAGAAGACTATTTCAGTAGCTTTGTGTGGTGATCTATGGTATGCAGAATATTGTATTCAAATGAAGAATTTAGATTCTGATATAGTTCTCTGGCCAGTTTATACAGACTTTGACTCTAAAGAATGGAATGAAAGTATGAAATACGAATATGCTGGGCAAGCTCAAAAATGTGGCAGTAATATTTTGTATGTTAACTCACATTGTCTAGATAAAAATATTGACAATGTAGCAAGAGGTGGAGCTTGTTTGTTTAATGAAGGAAAGATATTGCATGAACTTCCAGCTGGTGAAGAAGGAGTTCTAATAGTTGAAGTATAGTTGCCATTAAACAACTTTTGGATATCAGGCTTATTAATTGCTGCTACAAAAAAGTTGTAGATATAAATAAAGATAATAATAAGTAAGCTTAATTTGTCAGTAAAGTGCTCTCATCCGGGCGCTTTTTTCGTCCTTATTTTAATTTGCGGGTATAGTAATTTAATATAATAAGAAACAAGGAGATGATTTTATTACGCTTTACATAGGATATTTTTTTGTCTATGCCTTTATTGGCTGGATTATGGAGGTTTCTTTCCAGGCTGTGAAGACTGGGCGCTTTATTAATAGGGGCTTTTTAAATGGGCCTCTTTGTCCGATTTATGGTTTTGGGGCCCTTGGGGTTATATATTTTCTGACAGATATTGGAAAGACTAATAAATTAGTTTTGTTTTTTGGATCGGTTTTCATTGCCACAGCTCTTGAACTTGTGGGCGGTTTTCTTTTGGAGAAGATTTTCCACAAAAAATGGTGGGATTATTCTGAGATGAGATATAATCTTGGTGGCTATATTTGCGTTGAGTTTTCAATCCTTTGGGGACTTGCCTGCTTTGTGCTTTATGAGGCTGTCCACCCACTTATTCAAAGGCTTTTTGCCTTTTTAAATCCAAAATTTATTTTTTATGCAGATATCATTCTGCTAATAATTTTTGCTGTGGATATGGTCCAAATCATACTTACCTTGGTTGGCTTAAATAAGAAATTTAAAAAGCTTAACGAAGCAAGTCAGGATATTAGGGTAGTGTCTGATGATATTGGTAAGCGTGTCTACGAGAGGACTATGATGGTCAAAACTAAGAAGGAAGAAATCGAAGAAAGTCCAAGGGTCAAAGAAATCGAGACTAAGAGGACTATGATTAGGCAAGAACTAAGCGCACGTTTTGACAAATTTGGTGAAAAGAGAATCCTTAGAGCCTTCCCAAATCTTGTGGAAGACCTTATTGACAGGATAGAAAAAGATATAGAAGAATTAGACGAAATTGAAAATTAAACAAATAAGCAAAACCCGAACTGAGATATATCCTAGTTCGGGTTTATTTTTTATTTTATTTACAAAAGACTTTTACTTTTAATAATAAAAAGTAAGAGTGTTGTGTTTTTTGAAATGAAGACCATTGGCCTTTTAATTTTGCCTTTAAATTTAACTATCCTAGTCGGCAGCTAGGGCCTCGACTGGGTCTTTTTTGGCTGCTATCCTTGATGGGATTAGACCTGAGAGAAGGCTTAGACCAACTGATATGAGAACTAGAACGACTGCAGCACCTGCAGGAAGGGTCGAGCTGATATCGGCAAAGCCTGACATTTTTACCATTATCCTTGTGATAAAAATATTAAGGATGTAGGTTAGGCCAACACCGATTAGGCCTGAAAGAAGGCCTATTATCAAGGTTTCTGCCATAAAGACCTTGTAAATATCTTTTTTGCTTGCACCGATAGCCCTTAAAATTCCAATTTCCTTTGTCCTTTCAAAGACTGAAATATAGGTGATTATCCCTATCATAATGGATGAAACGATGAGGGAGACTGCTACAAAGGCTATGAGGATATAGGAAATCGCCCTGATTATGTCTGTCACAGACTTTGAAATTATGCCGATTAGGTCTGTATAGGAAATCTGATTTTCTATTTTCTTCCCATTGTTATATTCGTCAATAAAGCCTTTGACCTTGTCCCTGTTTTCAAAATTGTCCACATAGATTGAAATTTTTGCAGGGGAGGATTCGTTGATATATCCCAATTCTTCCAGGTTTTTCTTGTAGGAAAAGTCTTTAAGAAACTCGTCATAAATCTTAAGGAGGGTATCCTTATCATTTTCCTTTAGAAGGAAATCTACAAGCTGTCTGTCTTCTGCCTTTGAATCTGGATTTTGATTTGGACTTACAGGATTCATGCCGGCCATGGCAAGTTTTTTGGATTCCTCTTGAATTTTCTCAACTAAATCTTCCCTATTTTGCATAATCCAAGCATTTACAACGAAGAGATTTTTATCTGATAAATCTTCTAAATAGTTTTTACTTTGACTTACTTTTTCCTTGTCTCCTTCTGCCCTGAATTTTAGGCCGTTTAGGACGTTTGTGTCCTTATCGGCAAGTTGGTTTTTGATTATTTCTTGATTATCCACATAGGAAATCATCTCTTTTGTGAAAGACTTGCTGTAGGCGAGAGGAGTACTTACAACCCTGTTGTCATCGTCCTTAATTTTCCTTGCAATGCCCACGATTTTAAGGGTCTTGGCATCTTTTATTTTCTCGTCAACCTTTTTCTTATCGTCTTTGATACTTACAAAATTTTCCCCGTCTTTTTCGTAATAATCTGAAGGGGTGAGAATCTTGTATTCTTTGCCAATTATATCTTTTGGATCAAGCTCGACTTTTTCTATGTCAACTTTTTTCTTATCCTCAAAATCCTCTAGGATTTCTTCATAGTCTTTTTTTGGAAGAAAGCCTAGTTCATAAAATTTTGACCTTAGGATTTGGTTATTGTAATCAGTAAATAAAACAAGTTCATCCCAATTTTCCGGCCATTTTCCGCTTGTTATTTCATATTCATCTGTAATCATTTCTGAAATATTTCCGTCTTTATCACTTATAAGCTGGGAAAAGTTTGGATTTTGATTGCCAAAACCAGGGAAAAAATCAAAGCCATTTGGCCTTGCCGATTTAAAATCAGACCCGTCTGTGTTTACGACCTCGCCTTTAGGATCCTTGGTAAAGATGTCAAACTTTCCATCATAGGAATAGGAAATAAAGTGATTACCAATAGAATCTTTGAGCTTATGGTCATTGTCATCCAGGTATTTTTTGAAGCTTTCTAGATCATTTTCCTTACCAGAATTTGAAAGGACTGACCTGTTTTTTAGGCCAATATCATTTGAAACAATTTTTTCCTTATTATTTCCTTCCTCTGAATCTTGGCCCATTTGGCTAAAGGC
>CAUPHU010000013.1:0-19131 GCA_963511095.1 uncultured Anaerococcus sp.
CCTATCTGATGTGAATGTTTTGGAAAATCTATCATTTACAATTCGTGAAAAAGAAAAAATCGCAATAGTAGGTGTAAATGGAGCTGGTAAATCTACCATAGTTTCCCTAATCCTTGGCCTTTATAAGCCAACAGAAGGTACGATTTTTATAAATGGCATAAATGCCAATAATCTTGACCTTAAGGAAAGGTACTCTGCCTTTGCAACAGTTTTACAAAATGTAGAACCCCTTGCAGTGTCCATTGCAGAAAATGTGGCGGCAACTGATGAAAATATCGACAGGGAAAGAGTCATCGATTCTCTAAAAAAGGCAGGTTTAGGATATAAGCTCGACCAATTACCAAAGGGAATTGATACCCAAATGACCAGAAATATCCACGATGATGGGACACTTTTTTCTGGAGGAGAAAACCAGAAACTTGCAATCGCAAGAGCCCTTTATAAGAAGGAGGCCGGAGCGTTAATAATGGACGAGCCAACAGCAGCCCTCGATGCCCTTGCAGAAGAAAAAATCTATAGAGACCTTGATGAAATTAGCAAAGACAAGACCTTGATTTTTATCTCCCACAGACTAGCATCAACTAGATTTTGTGATAAAATCATGCTTCTTGATGGAGGCAAAATCACAGAATACGGAACTCATGATGAATTATTGAAACAAAATGGTCTCTATAAGGAAATGTACGAGTCCCAAAGAAAATACTATTTGGAGGAAAAGAATGAAAAATAAATTAAAGGCTCTCTGGCTTTTTATGAAAATTACTGCAAAAAACGATCCTCTTTATATACCGATAATTATCCTAAATGCCTTGGCCCCAGCGGCAGCAACCTTAATCAATGTCTTTGTGCCAATGATTTTTATCAACCAAATCACTGACCCAAGGCCAACAGGCGACTTTATAAAAATTGTTCTACTCTTAATAATCGGGAAAATCCTCTTAGAAAGTCTTGAAAGACTTTTAAACAGGGAAGAATTTGTAAGACGCCAGGGAATTAATGATTATTTGACCTTCGAACTTGCCAAGAAGGCTATGGATTTGACCTATCAAAGTATTGAAAATCCTCACACTTTAGACCTAAAAGAAAAGGCTGAAGCCGCAATTAATATGGGCGCCATCCACGACCTTTTGCGCACCACAAAGGATATAATCACAAGCCTTTCAACAATGATAGGAACTGCCATCCTAATCATATCCTTTTCGCCTTACTTGGTCGCATTTTCAATATTTATCTCACTTTTGATAATAATTGTAAGTGGAAAAGAATCAGCCTACACCAGCAAGTTTAACCTCGAAATTGTAAATATAAACAGGAGATTTTCTTATTATTTCTCCCTCATGGCAGGTTCCCACTACCAAAAGGAAGTCAGAGTCTTTGACCTTGGCCCACTTATCAAATCAAAAACCCATGGCTATCTTGGGGAAATGATGGAAGGATTTGAGAAGAAATTTGCCTATGAAGCAAATATGGGAGCAATTAAAATCTTTTTAGAATCTATACTAAGACTAATATCCTACACCTATGTAGCAATGAGGACCCTATCAGCAGCCTACGGCCCACAAATTTCCTTCGGCGAGTTTTCAGCGATTATTTCTGCCAACGAAAACTTCATGAAATCTTTCCAGACCATGTTTTCTGAAATCGCTGACTTTATCCTAAATCTTGCAAATCTTGAGCCTTTGTATGATTTTTATATCCTAGATTCTGATTTTGAACAAGGCCTTGAAGAAGCAGGAGATTTTGAAAGCCTAGTCTTTAAAAATGTGACCTTTACCTATCCAGGATCTGACAGGAAAATCATTGACAACCTGTCATTTAGGATAAATAAGGGCGAGAAGATCTCGATTGTGGGTGTAAATAACGCAGGAAAGACAACTATAGTTAAGATTCTCCTTAGATTTTTCGATATTGATTCTGGAGAAATCCTTTATAATGGTGTAAATATAAATGAAATCAGCAAAAAGTCTCTTTATGAGAAAATTACAGGTGTCTTCCAGGACTTTTCAATCATGCCTTTTACAATCAAGGAAAATATTATTGGAAATAAAAATTATGAAGAAGAAAAAACTTCAGAAATTATAAGGCAGCTAGAGCTAGACCAAAAAATAAAAGAATTTCCTCGTGGGATTAATACTTATCTAAATAAGGACATCTACGAAAATGCCACAGACCTATCACTTGGCCAAAAGCAAAAGCTAGCCATAGCCCGTGCCCTTTATCAGGACGCAGACTTCCTAATCCTAGATGAGCCAACAGCCTCACTCGACCCCCTTGCTGAAAGCAAAATCTACGAGCATTTCAATGAAATGACAGAAGGCAAAACCGCAATCTTCATCTCCCACAGGATGAGCTCATCAAGATTTACAGACAAAATCCTCTTACTAGACGGAGGAAAGGCTGCAGCCTTCGATAGCCACCAAAACCTAATGAAAACAGACAACCTCTACTCCAAACTCTACAAGGCCCAGGCCCAGTATTTTGAATAGTAAAATCCCCAACAAAAAAACTCCCAAAACCGGGAGTTTTTCTTATCCTTTATTATTGTGCAAAATCACTTTCAAATTGTGGTGCGAATGCTTCCATTTCTGCTTTCACATCGCTATCTGGGTTTGATAGGATTTCTTCAAGTTTGCTTGCTACATCGTTGTAGGCTTGTTGGCTGCCTGGTACAAGTGGTCTTGAGAATAGTTTTGTACTTGCTGCTTCAAGGATTTTTGGAATTTCTGAATCAGCGTTTTTGTATTCTTCATCTTCTACAGCAGATGTCCTAGCTGGCATATAGCCTGTTGCAAGACCAAATTTGATTTGACTTTCCTTGCTTGCTAAGAATTTAAGGAACCTAAATGCTGCGTCTTTTTGTTCATCACTTGCGCCTTCAAACATGTAGATGTTTGTACCTTGTTGTACAGCCTTGTCTGCTGGATATGCTTGAGCTGCATATTTGAATTTACCTTCTACACCTTCTTTAACATATACTTCACCAGCGTTTGAACCGATGTAGCCTGCTAATTGTTCATTTGCAAAAGGTCCTGATAGGTATTGGTCAGTACCAGCTATTCTGAAGTAGCCTTCCTTGATACCGTCTAGGTAGTAGTTAATAGCCTCGATTGATTCTGGGCTTGTAACGTCAAGGTCTGGACCAAATTCAATTCCCTTATTTTTTAGGTAAGTTACATAGAAGTTTGATAGTGAGTCCCAACCAAAAGCAGGGATTCCTTTTTCTTCTTTGATTTTTTTAGCAACTTCTTTAAGTTCTTCAAAGTTTGTTGGATTTTCAAGTTCTAGTTCATCAAATAGGTCTTGGTTGTACCAAAGTACTTCTGTAGATTTGTTAAATGGTATACCAATTATCTTACCATCTTGTTCGATTTCATCTCTTACGCCTTGTAGGATGTCTTCGTAATCATCAATTCCATCTTCACCATTTACTCTTTCAGTAAGGTCAGCTACCATACCTGCTTCGCTAAATTGTAACATCCAGTCAGGATAAGCTTGGGTGATTGTTGGTAAATCTTTTGGTGATTGCATAGTTGCAACTAGGATTTGATTTAGATCGCCATAACCACCTTGGTGTTGAAGGGTGATTTTTACATCTGGGTTTTCTTTTTCAAAGTCAGATACAAGACCTTCTAGAGCTTCACCTTGGCCACCGCCCATTGCGTGCCAAAATACTACTTCTGTTTGGCCTTCTTTAGCTGGTTCAGCTTCTTTTTCAGCTTCTTTGCTGCCTTCTTCGGCTTTTTCTTCTACTTTTGTTTCTTCCTTTGGAGCTTCTTCTTTGCCAGCGTTGTTTCCACAAGCTGAAAATACTCCTAAAGATAAAACTAGTGCTGCAAGTAATGTTAATTTTTTCTTCATTTCTTCCCCTTTTAAAAAAATTTATTTCCTAAGTTCCCATACAAGCAAACTTATTTTAACTTACATTTAATATATACCCCTTAACAGAAATTTAATCAATACTAACCCTTAATTCCTCCGAAGGATACCCCTCTTAGGATTTGCTTCCTAAAGATAAAGTAAAGAATTAGAATTGGAAGGATTGTAATAGTTGATGCTGCCATCTGTAAGTGGATTAGTTGGCCTGCTTCTGTCGCAAAGGCTGAAAGACCGTTTGAAATTAGTCTCATATCCTTTGTGTTTGTAACAAGGATTGGCCACAAAAATGAGTTCCAACCTGTAATGAAGTTTAAAAGCCCGATGGTAAATAGGTTTTGCTTACACATTGGAACCATAACCTTTGTGATAAATTCAAAGTCACTTGCCCCGTCAACCTTTGCCACATTGTAAAATTCTTTTGGCACAGATTTTAGAAATTCTTTGAGATAGAAAATATAAAATACTGAGGCCATAAAAGGAATTATTAGGGCGACATAAGTATCTAAGAGGCCAAGTTTGGCTATGGTTGAGTAGTTTGTAAAGATAATTATTTCAAATGGTACCATCAATAGGGCTAGCATAAAGTTTTGTAGCATATTCTTGCCCTTAAAGTTCATAAAATTTAGGGCGAAAGCTGCAAGTGTTGTTGTAATAAGTGTACCTAGGGTATTTATTAAGGATACAAAGACAGTATTTACAAAGTATCTTGCAAATGGTGCCGCTTTCATTGCCTCTCTAAAGTTTGAAAATTGAGGCACATCAGGGATCAATTTTGGTGGAATAGCAGTTACTTCTCCAAAGCTCATAAGAGCTGATGAAATCATGTAGAGGAATGGAAATAAGGTAACAGCTGCCATTATTAATATAAATATAAAGGCTAGGCCTTTTAAAATTTTACGCATTTCCTACCTCGCTATCTTTCTTATGATTTTTCTTTGTACAAAGGTTAGTACTAAGAGGAACAAGAACAAAATTACAGCTGCTGCCATGGCGTGGCCATAACGATATTCTACATAGAATTTCTTGTAGATATAAAATACAGCAGTAATTAGTCTATTGCCCACACCTGCCTTACCATTAAAGAGGGCAAAGATTTGGTTATAAACCTTAAAGCTTGAAATAAAGCTTGTCAAAAACAAAAATGTAATTATATTTGTAAGCTGTGGGAGAGTAATCTTTTTAAATTGTTCCCAGCTTGTTGCCCCAAAGGTATCGGCGATTTTGTAATACGAATCATCAATTCCCCTAAGACCTGATAAAATCACTATTATATTAAAGGCAAGCCCATTCCATACCCCAAATATAATTGCAGCTAGCATATTGTAATTTGGATTATTTAAGAAATCTATTGGCCCTACTCCGATAAATGAAAGCATGTGGTTAATAAAACCATATTGGCCATTAAATAAATACCTAAATACAATACCTACGGCAATTACGCTTGTAAGGTAAGGGATGAAAAATATGGTTTCAAAAAATTTATTGCCGATAATCTTTTGATTTAAAATCAAGGCTATAATCATTGATATTATAATAGATAAAGGCACAACTGTAATCGAATATATGAGTGTATTTTTCATAGCCAACCTAAATAATTTGTCATTTAAAACTGCAGGGAAGTTTACCAGGCCTACAAATTCAGGATTTAGGATGTTGTTGCTATGGACTGACATGTAAAAAGTCCTAAAAAGTGGATAAACGTTAAATATTATTATAAAAAATAGGGCAGGCAATAAAAACAACCAAGCCTTGTTGGTGGATTCTGCCCTATAGGTCATTTTCTTTTTCATTAATAGACCCTTTCTCCATCTTCTCTAAATAAATAAATTGAAGAATGATCAACAGTTACTTTTATCTTATCGCCAGGATTTATATCAAGGGCTGAATCTACTACCATTCTTGAAGCTTGTCCGAGGAGATTGAAATGGAGAATCATATATCTACCAATCATCTCACGGCTTATAACTTCAATTTCTAAATCGCCTTGTGGATCGAGTTTGAAATGTTCAGGCCTAATACCTACCTGGTAGGTCTTATCATTTAGTTCTCGCTTAATCCTATCTTTGATAAGTTTAGATTTTTCAATCCTAAGCTCAGCTTTAGACACTGCATCTTCTTTATTTTCAAGGTCATAGACATTTATTATAGGATTTCCTATAAACTTGGCTACAAAAAGATTTGCTGGCTCTAGGTAAAGATTTTGTGGAATATCAAATTGTTGGATAACTCCCTTATCCATAAGGGCGATGTAATCACTTATTGAAAGGGCTTCTTCCTGGTCGTGAGTTACGAAAATTGTAGTAACACCTACAGATTTGACTATATTTCTAATTTCTTCTCTGATTGAAAGCCTTAACCTTGCATCAAGGTTTGAAAGTGGTTCGTCTAAAAGAAGAGTTTTTGGATTTTTGACAAGGGCTCTTGCAATTGCAACCCTTTGTTGTTGGCCACCTGATATTTCCTTTGGCTTTTTGTTTTGAATATCGCTTATATAGGTGAGCTCCATATATTTTTGGGCAATCTTAATTGCCTCTTCTTTTTTCATTTTATTTTCGCCTACAACTAGGGGGAAAATTATATTTTCTAAAACTGTCATATGTGGATAAAGGGCGTAGTTTTGGAAAACCATGCCTATATCACGATCTTTTGGGTGTTTGTTGACTATAGACTCATTATCAAATAGGATATCCCCACTTGTCGGGTCTAGTATTCCAGCTATGATATTTAGAATTGTAGATTTTCCACAACCACTTGGTCCTAGAAGTGTAACCAAGGCTCCGTCTTTGATGTCTAAATTGACAGACTTTAAGGCCTCATAGCCATTATCATAAATTTTCTGTAAGTTTTTGATATTAATCATATATTCCTCTTTTTCATACTATTGGAAATCTTATTAGTAGGTACAACATTACAACCATCAAGGCTATACCAATCCAAGTAAAGGCATCAATTTGCTTTTTAAGGGCCAAAATCACCAGCGTTATAGATAATAAAAATAATAGCAAATACAATTGCATAAACAAATCGCTATTGGGATTTATTATAGATATAACCAAGGAAAGGGCCGCTATAAATCCTGTGACTCCGCTTATATAGGCCGAAAGCTTTTTGCCATCTATAAGAAAGTCAATCAGACTAATTACAGCAAGAACCGTAAAGATTGGCATAAACATATTTTTTATTATATCAATCATTTAAACCTCTCTATTTGTATTATAACATATCTTTATATAAATTTAACAAAAAATTAGAGGTTGTTAAAAAACAACCCCCTTTTTTTATTTTTTGATTAAAAGGTCTGATCTGATATATCCAGTTTTGCCGTTTGAAGTTACTCTAGTCCAGCCTTCGGTCTCTCCTAGATTTAGGATTTCGTCATCTGGGCCTACTTCTGAAACTATGGCTGAATTTTGTGAAGGACCAAGACGCATATTTACAGTATCTTCTACCCTAAATTCCAATCCTTCTTCAAGCTCTTCTCTGACCCTTTCAGTCACTTCTCCTTCGTTTGGATCTTCTTTTTCTACAGGCTCTTCGCCTTTATTTTCTTCACTAGCTTGGTCTTCTTCCACACTTGCTACTTCCTCATTATTTTCAGGATGTCTTACAGATACGTAAGAATCATCCTTGCAGCCTGTAAGTGTAATACTAAGACCTAAAGCTAAAAATACCAGTAATTTTTTCATTATTTGCCTCCAAAAAGATTATCAAGTTCGCTTTCTTCGTATACATAGTCAGAAATTATAACTCCCTTGATATCCGCTCCTGCCTTTTCAAGTTGGTCAATTGATTCTTCTAGGAGATAGGATTTAGAATTTTCTTCTGTACTAAAGATGACTGTCTTATCAGCTAGGGCACAAAATACGTTAGCTTCTGCTATGCCAATATTTTCCTTAGTATTTATAAATACGTAGTCATACCTATCCTTGCAATCAGCAAAGAAATCAGCTATGGCAGATGGCTCTAGGTACATATCTTCATATTCTGAAACCCTACCTGTCATAAGTAGGTGGAGATTGTCATTTTCACGAACAATCACATCATCAAGCCTAAAATCACCGAGTAGGCAATCTACAAAGCCTCTTTTGTTATAAAAACCCTTGATTTCTTCAAGCTCATCGGATCTCAAGTTTGAATCTATTACAAGAATTCTTTCGTTTTCTTCTGACAAGTGGCTTGCCATTATGCAAATTGAATCCATCTTTAGGCTCTTATCATCTGTAGCAGTAAAGGCAATTACTGCATCGTCTACATCTAGGTTTCTTGTTAGCTTATCTTCAAGATTGTAAAAGGCTTGGAGGAGGATTTCTCTTTTTTCGTCAACTTTATTTCTTCTAAACATCAAGTGCTCCTCTCTGATACTTTGGAAGTTTGCCTAGGATTTCTAATTTACTTGATTTCTCCATATTCTTTGGCTTTTCATCTAAAGTTTTGCTTGGCATTTCTTCTTCGTTTGTATCGTGATTTTCTTCTTCATCATCTACAAGATCCTTTTCTAGATTTTGATCTGTATTTGTATCATAATCTATTTTTTCTTTTGCAATAGAACTTGCGATCTCTTCGCTGTCAATTTTTCTTGTAGCAAACTCATCATCACTTTCTTCTATTTGAGATAAAGGTCTAGTTTCTGTCTTTATTTCACTTTCAGTAAGCTCTTCTTCTATCTCATTTAAGTCTTGTTTTTCTGTAGAAAATTTTTCTTCTTTATTTTCTTTTTTTTCTATAGCTTTTTTGTTTTTCTTAACTTGTTTTTTAGTCTTGGCTTTTTCTTTTTTCTTTTGGATGCCAAGGCTTTTTTCAAGCTTATGGTTATAACGGTTTACAGATACTAAGGAGATAATTAAATATATTAAAAATCCTGCAAGGCCTGCATAGGTCGCATATTTTAAGGTATTATCTATGGCTCTTGAATTTTGATATGAGTATTCCATAACATTTGCACCTGTATTATAAATATTATTTATAACAGTTGCTGATAAGTCTGCGTACTCATCTGCCAAATCTTCTGCCCTTTGCTTGTTTGTATCTACAACACTTATATCAATTAATGGCGAAGTTTTGATTGGAGTTAGGCTAAGCTTATTATTAAGCTTACTTTCTGGCCAATCTATCTTTAAGTTTTCAAGTGTTCTTTCTTTAATCGCCTTAGAATTAAGAGTTTCTGCAAAGCTTTCAGCAGGGTTTTCTTCGTTTAGGTTCTCTACAGAAGTAGTAAGAAGTTTTGCACTTGCCTTATATTCCTTAAAACCAATTATATTAAGTCCAAAATACACTATCATGGCTACAATTATGCCGGCTATGATAGATGATAGGAAGGCGGCAAATTTTGATTTTCTATTTTCCATTATATCCTCCAAAATCTCTTGCACCCTTATACATCGCTTCTTTTGCTTTTTCTTTTCCTATTTCTCTAAGCATTTCCGGGTGCGTATAAAGAAAATACTTTATATATAATTTATAAAACTTTGGGAAAAGTGCCCTAGCTAAGGCTCCCTTATCATAAAAATATTTCTCATTAAAACCATCAAACCAAGTCGAATCATCGTTATAGACTTTTGCAATTAGGTCTGTATTTGTTCTCACTCTAAGGCCACTTCTTATGGCTGATAGGATAAATATAGAGTCTTCTCCAGAGCCTAAATCTGTGCCTGCCCCAAAATTGGTTGCTAGGTAAAGATTTTTACGGGCTAGGGCCTCTCTTCTAAAAACAAAGTGAACTGATCCGTACCTTAGACAGTTATAAAACTTAAGGTCCTTATTCTCCTTAACTTTTATAATTTCCTTGCCCTCTTGATATACTATTGTTCTAAAGACGAAAAAATCAACATCAGGATATTCTATAAAACCATCCTTAATCCTCTCTAAATAGCCATCTTCGAAGACCTCATCATCATCTGCAAAGACAACTATGTCTGCAGTAGAATTAAGAAGGGCGAGGTTCCTTGACCTTGCAAGGCCAATGGTATCAGTTGTGATCATCCTTATCTTTTTGCCATCTGCTTCTATTTCCTCATAAGAATTTTTGCCGGCTTGGTTTATGATAAGGCAATCGCATTCCAAATTAAATTTCTTATAAAAATTTATATCGTCCACATTCATAGCGGAAATTAATACTTCCACTCTCATAGTTTTCTAGTTGTCTCCGCCTTTTCCCAAGTAGGCTTAGACCTTCCCCTAATTTCATTATATCCGCCAAGTATTTGTGCTAGCATCATAGCTGAATAATATCTTGGGAAATAAAATATTTTGCTCTTAGACTTTGATAATTGTCCTATTACAGCAAGGATGTAAAAAGCAACCTGGCCTAGGAAAAATAATTTATAAAAGATTCCTTCGTTAAGTAGTGCCATATTTGTAATAAACAAAACTATGTGAAAGAAGCTTTGCAGATACCTTAAGGTTTTGTGTCCAAAGTGAAAAAATGAAAACCAACCGTATTCGAAAATATTTAGCCTTCTAAGATTGGTAAAGATATTTGTAAGGATTCTTCTTTGCATCCTTACTTTTCTCTTAAATTCGTCAGCTGTGGTTTGGCCTGCCTTTTCAACTGCTATTGCCTTTGGATTGTAAAGGGCTCTTTTGTGGTTAAGACCAGCATAGAGTGGCAATTCGTAGTCGTGGCTATTTACTAGGTCTATGTGCCTGTAATCAGCCTTTCTAACTGCATATATTGCCCCATTTCCATTGACAATAGTTTTGATATTTGACTCGATTTTACGCATTCTAAGCTCAAAATTCCAATAGGTATTTTCTGCTACAGCTGATGCTACGTCTAGGTCTTCTTGGTAAATTAAAGATCCACAAACATATTCTATATCATCTGCCGTAAAGTATGAAACTAATTCGTCAATGGCATCTTTCTTAAACATAGAGTTAGCATCTGAAAATACGATTATTTCGCCCTTGGCTACTTCAACCGCCTCATTTTGGGCATTTGTTTTTCCAATATGGTTTTTTACGGTGTTGACTTTGATATCATAGTCGGGATTTTCTCTAATAAATTCCTCACAAATCTCAACAGTCCTATCGTTTGAGGCGTCATTTGCAACTATAACCTCATAAGATGGGTAGGCTGTCGAAATTATATTTTCTAGCTTTTTTTCTATCACGTCTTCTTCATTGTAGGCTGAGATTATAACTGAAACGAAGGGCTTGTAGCTGAGGTCCTGGTCGTTTTCTCTTTTTATAAACTTTTCTAATATGAGAAGGACTATAGGATAGCCTATCATTGCATAAAATAAGGCGAATCCTACTAAGTAAAACAAAATTTTCATACATTCTCTCCTATCTAACTATTATATTATATAAGGCCTTGACTTTTCAAGAAAAAGGCCATAAATATTGTCTTTTTTGTCAAAAAAACCTATAATGTTAAAAAACAACGAAGGATTTGCCTTCTGAAAATTAAAAGAGGAAAAAAATGATTATAGAATTAGATATCTTACAAAGTTTGGGAATAGCCATTTTCGCCCTGATAATAGGTGACTTTCTTAAATACAAAATCCCATTTTTAAAAAAATATTTCATACCAAGTCCGGTAATTGGAGGGCTTATAATCTCAATTATTGTTTTATTATTAAAAGAATTCGGCAACTTCGAGTTTACATTCGATAAAATTCTCCAGGACTTTTTTATGAATATATTTTTCACAGCTATTGGACTTTCTGCATCCTTTTCTATGCTAAAAAAATCTGGAGCCTTGGGGATAAAACTTGCTATCGCAATTATAATTCTCTTGCCCCTACAAAATCTACTTGGAGTTTGCCTTGCTAAGTTACTTGCTATCAATCCCCTCCACGGCATTGGCATGGGCTCTACATCAATGACAGGTGGGATTGGTTCTGCAGTAAGCTTTGGTAAAATCATGGAAGGCTTGGGGGCAGAAAATAGTATTAGTATAGGAGTGGCTGCCGCAACTTTTGGACTTCTGGCAGGATCTCTTGTGGGTGGGCCTGTTGCAAGAAGACTTATTTCAAAAAACAATCTTAAGAGTAAGGGCCATTTAGAGGCATCTTCCCATGGTAAGATAAGGTCTTTGACCAATCAAAAATCTCTGACAAAGGCAATTATAATCATCGGTCTTGCTGCATTTTTGGGAACCTTTATAAATAAAATACTTGCAAAAACTGGACTTAATTTCCCATACTATGTTGGCTGCCAGTTCGGAGGATTGGTGGTCAGAAATATCTACGACTATTTCAAAAAACCACTTGATATGGAAAATATTGATATAGTCGGAAATATTTCCCTAAGCCTATTTTTATCCCTAGCCCTAATCAATCTTAATATTTCGGCAATCCTAGGTCTTGCAGGACCAATGCTTATAATCATGATTTGTCAAGCAGCATTCATCGCAATCTACACCAGCTTAGTTTCTTTTAACCTCTTAGGCAGAGATTATGATGCAGCTGTCATGGTTGCTGGCCACTGTGGAGTTGGTCTTGGTCAAACTCCAAACGCCATGGCAAATATGGAAGCTATCATAGAGGAAAAGGGGCCAGCAGATGTGGCTATGTTTATCTTCCCTATAGTACTTGCTATTGCTGTTAATCTAACAAATCCGATTATAATCACATTTTTTATAAATAACTTTTCATAAAAAAATCCGGCTTCTAGCGCTAAGCTTTAGCCGGTTTTTCATTTTAATTTGATTTTATATTAAATTTTACAATCTACTTATCTCCCAGGGTTGCTGGAATCCCTTTTACATAGAGATCAATCATTTCATCAAGTTTTTCACTTATATTTTCATCCTTTAAGTCAAAATCTGATTTGAAGCTTAGGTCCATGGTCATCATCCTGAGCATATTTACCTGACTAATACCGTGCTCTAGGCCTCTCTTTTCAGTTGCTTTGGCATCTTTTTCGTAGGCTTCTAAGAGGTCATCAAAAGTTTTTTCTACAAGTTTTTTGTCATTAGTTTTTTCCATTGAAGCAAGGATTTTTTCAAAAAGTTCTCTATATGAAATCTCAGATGTCGCTACAGCATAGGATCTCTTGTCATTTTCAAGCTCTAGGGCATAAATTGCAGCTTCTGCTAGGGCCTCCGCGGAAATAATAGGAAGCTTTCCGCTTGTGACAGGTATATTTTTATTCACCTTAGCTAAGTCAACCATGGCTTCGATTAGGGACTTATTGGCCTTACCAATAATAAGGCCAGGCCTTAGAATTGAGACATTCATAAGAGGTTCTGCCTCATAAAAGGCAATTGCTTCTTGCATAAACCTAGTCCTTATGTAAGGCTCCTTATGGAAGTCATTTTTCCTCAAAATCTCATTTTTTTCGGCAATTTCTGTCTTATAGTCACCTAGAACTAGGAAGTTTTTAACCCCAGCTTTTTTGGCAAGTCTTGCAACCCTACCAGTTGGCAAAACATTTCTATCGTAGAAAAATTTTCCAGAAGGTTTTCTTGGCACAGTGAGATCGTCGACCCCACCTGCATAGATAAAGCTATCACAGCCATCCATTAGCTTAATGGCATCAGGATCAGATAGGCCAAAGAAATCTTCTAAAACAAATTCAAGATTTTCGACATTTTCTAAATCACTCGGTCTAATAAGGTCGACTGCCCTGACCCCATAGCCCATTTCCAGGGCGTATTTGATTGTTGTTTTGGCAAATAAATTTGCCCCTCCTAATATAAATATTTTCCTGATATTTTTCATAAGCTACCTAAAATTTAATCTTAAAATAATCTTCAACTGCACTGTGTTGGACGCCGTATTTTACATCATCTTTTGATTTTTCGCCTTTTATAAGATCTATAAGTCTAAGGGCAAGATAATTTGTGACTGCAGCCCCTCTTGATGTTGTAATATTACCATCTGTGACTACAAGCTCATCATCTATATACTCTCCAACATTTGTGAGTTCTTCTTTAACGGTTGGGAAAGATGTAGCCTTTTTACCTTCTAGGACGCCTGCCTTATCAAGGGCGATTGGCCCTGCACAAATAGCTGCAATTAGCTTGCCTTGCCGTTCGAAATCCTTAATTATTTCAATGACCTTTTCATTGTCCCTAAGGCTTTGGGCTCCCTTTGTGCCACCTGGTATATAAACTCCGTCATAGTCAGCTGGATTTATGTCTTCGAGTAAATAATCTGCCTGGTACTTTACCCCGTGGCTTGTTGTTAAATTTATGTTGCCTGTTGTTGAAACCATGTCTATTTCAATATCTGCACGTCTTAGGTAATCAACAACTGTTAGTAATTCTATAGTTTCATTGCCATCTGCAAGTAATTCTAGTATTTTCATAAAACCTTCTTTCATAAAGTTCGTCTCTTACTATTATATACATTTTCAAAGAAAAAAGCTATGGACAAAAGGCCCATAGCTTGATTTTTTTAAATTTTTAAATTTAATAGAATTTTTGTTTGATTTTTTCTACGACTTTTTCTTTACTAAAGCCTAGTTCTTCTGCAACATCTCCGCCTGGTCCTGATATACCAAAACGGTCAATTCCAATGTTTAAGCCGTCAAGACCTGTAAATTCTGCCCAACCAAATGTAGAAGCCATTTCAATTGAAACTCTGTTTCTAACATCTGCTGGTAGGATTTCTTCTTTATAAGCAGGATCTTGTGCTCTAAATAATTCCATAGATGGCATAGATACTACTCTTACTTTTTTACCTTCATCTTCTAAGGCTTTTGCAGAATCAAGGGCAAGGGCCACTTCTGATCCTGTTGCTATGATAATTAGCTCTGGATTTTCTGAATCTTTTACGATGTAAGCTCCCCTATCAAGTGATTCTAATTCTTCAGTTTCAGCTAGATTTGGAAGGTTTTGACGAGTAAGGGCAATCACAACTGGTTTGTCTTTGCTTTCTAGGGCAATTTTCCAAGCTAACCTTGTTTCATTTCCATCTGCTGGTCTTAGGACGATTGTATTTGGAATAGCTCTAAGCATTGCAAATTGATCAATTGGTTCGTGAGTTGGTCCGTCTTCTCCTACAGCCACAGAATCGTGGGTCATCACATAAGATAATGGAAGATGTGATAAGGCTGATAATCTTACAGCTGCCTTTAGGTAGTCAGTAAAGACAAAGAAAGTTGATACATGGTGGAAAGTTCCGCCGTGGGCAATAATTCCATTTCCTATTGCAGCCATGGCAAATTCACGAACACCGTACCAGACGTTTCTGCCTTCTGGAGAATCTTTGCCAAAGGCTTTTTCATCTACAATATTGGTCTTATTTGATGAGAATAGGTCAGCTGATCCTCCCCAAATATTTCTTGACACCTTGGCCAAATCTTGGAGAATTTCTCCACCTGAAGCACGGGTAGCAAGTGCCTTATCTTCGTGAGAGTATTTTTTAACATCATCCATGAAGTTTTCTGGAAGTTCTCTGTTGATACCTGCCACGAGTTCCTTATAATCTTCTGGATATTTTTCTTCGTATTCTTTTAAGAGTTTATCCCAATCCTTGTTGGCCTTTTCGCCACGAGCTAAAATTCCATCTTCAAAAACTTTATAAATATCATCAGAAATTACAAAATCTTCTGCATCCCATTCGTAGGCTTTCTTTACAGCTTCAAAGTCCTCTGCCCCTATTGGTGCTCCATGAACCTTGTTTGTGCCTTGATTTTTAGAACCAAAACCAATTATTGTTTTAATCTCAATTAGGGTTGGCTTGTCATTTGTCTTTGCTTTTTCGATAGCTTTTAGGATTTCATCTAAATCTTCCCCATCTTCTACTCTTTCATAGGCCCAATTTTGAGCAAGAACCCTATCTTTTACAGATTCTGAAAAAGATGTAGAAAGATCACCATCAAGGCAAATATCATTTGAATCATAAAGAACGATAAGCTTATCAAGATTAACATGGCCTGCAAAACTCATAGCCTCATAAGCAACACCCTCCATAAGGTCGCCATCACCGCATAAAGCGTAGGTGTAATGGTCAATGATTTTTATATCGTCCTTGTTATATAAACCAGCTAGGTGTTTTTCAGCAGCCGCAAGACCAACAGCTTGGGCAATACCTTGGCCAAGAGGACCTGTTGTAACCTCAACACCAGGAGTCATACCCACTTCTGGGTGACCAGGTGTGATAGATCCAATTTGCCTAAAATCTTTAAGGTCATCTATAGAAAGTTCATAGCCTGATAAATGAAGAAGGGAATAAAGCATAGCAGAACCGTGGCCAGCTGATAAAACAAACCTATCCCTATCAAAAAAATTCGGATTTTTAGGATTAGCCTTCAAAACCTTGTTAAATAAAGTATAAGCCATAGGACTTGCCCCCATAGGAAGCCCAGGGTGACCAGAATTCGCCTTCTCAATTTGTGCAATAGACAAAGTCCTTACGGCATTAACAGCCTTAAAATCATTTTTATTAAACATAAATACTCCTTTAATTAAATTTAAAAAAGAAAAAGATAGTAAATTTCAAGGATATTATACTCTTTTGAAAAGCTTATTCCAAACCTAAATAGGCTTTGTAATTTATATTCTAATCGCATTAAAAGGCAGAACTAGTTTTAAAATTCAAATACAAACCAACCACATCAGTAATGATTGGCAAAGTCAAAAGAGCTTCGTAAAACCCTAAGTACGAGACAAATTCTCCCTTATACGGGAAAAGATTTCTAATAGAAAGTCCCGTTTAAAACCTGATGGCAAGCCCGTCCGGCTCGTGGAGGACTGAGCGATATCGAGTTATCAGTTTTTAGGGACTTAAATATTAGAAATCTGTGGAGAAATACATAAACTATTACGAAGAAAATTTCTTTACCAAAAAAAGCTTACCGAATAGGTAAGCTTCTACTCATGCCCTCCGCTAAGGAGCCGCTTGTGGGGTGTAGCCGAGTGGGGTTTAAGGGAGAGGCCGATGAGGGACAATTTGCCTAGCGGCCGAGAGCGGCGGAAGGGTCCTTGGGCCTCCCCTTTGAACGAAGATTCAACAGTATATAGAATTATTCTATACAATATAAAAATAATTTATATGGTATAAAAAATTCAACTACCTTGCATTACAAAATAATAATCTAGTTAGTATTGAAAATACTAGTTTACTTTTTTAATAACAGAAGACTTCAAATAAAGACTCCCTGCCCCTTCAACTCTCGCATCTATATCATGCTCATTTACAGGATTTTCTAAAATCTTTATATTAGTAACCTTTGCCCCTTGTTTAAGGATAGTATTTCCGACTTTCAAATCTTTGATAATAGTCGCATTATCTCCATCTTCTAGAACATTTCCTACAGCATCTCTGGTGACTTTTTTAGTCTCTTCTACTACTTTTTCTTCCTCATCAGACCATTCGTGGAAGCATATTGGACAAACATAGATATGTCCATCTTTGTAAGTATAATTTTCGCCACAAGCTGGGCATTTAGGTAAGTTTGCCATATTTTCCTACTTTCTTAATTCTTTTACTAGATTTGAAACAAATTTGAAATTTGGGTCTTTAGAATCAACTGCTAGATCAAATAAAACTAGTTCAGTATTTACAAGGACCGCTCCCATATCTCTTAGGGATTTTCTGGCAATTTTCTTAAGCTCATCAGAAAAAGATGAAATCGCATCATCCACATAAAAAACATCAAGACCAAGGTCAAGAAGACTTCTAATTGTTTGGTAAACGCAAATATGGCCTTCCGCCCCAGTTACAAAGACTTTTTCGATGTCATTGTCTTTGATATAATCATATACTTCTGGTGTAAGTGCATTGAAGCTTGTCTTGGCAAAAATCTTTTCATCTTCAATTTCTGCTAAGATTCTATCATCAGACCTGCCAAGTCCCTTTGGATATTGCTCTGTTGCAAGCACATGCATATCGTATTCCTTAAAGGCTTTTATAAGGCCTACAGTATTTCTAGTTGTCCTTTCGCCCTTATCCATGGTTACCATTAGCTTTGGCTGAATATCAACTACTAAAAGCAGGCTCTTTTCCTTATCTGTATAAGTTCCTTCTTTGCTTAGTGAATTTGTAAAAAATCTCTTGTCTATTCTTCTTTCCATAAATCCCCCTGTCTGTAATCTTTATCTTTCATCATTTTATCAATGCTAGTTAGGATCTTTGCCTTATTTTTAGACCATAAAGGATAGGCAATTTCCCCAGAAATCCCATCTCCTGTCAGCCTATTTATCACAATATCTGGCCTTAAGTTCCTGAGTAAATCTACTACAATTTCTACATAGTCTTCCATTTCGATTTCGTATTTTAGGTCATTTTC
The DNA here is from genome assembly GCA_963511095.1 of uncultured Anaerococcus sp. Taxonomy (GTDB): domain Bacteria; phylum Bacillota; class Clostridia; order Tissierellales; family Peptoniphilaceae; genus Anaerococcus. The sequence continues at coordinate 18,058 of CAUPHU010000013.1, forward strand.
TTGATAATAATCAAAAATCCTGCTTACTTTTTCTATATAGAGGTTGTGGATTTTGATTCCCCAAGGCCTCACATTATTAATATAGGATATGTCAGCTAAAAAGTCTAGCCTATTTTCAAAAGGGAGCCCGATTATCATGTGTATCAGCGTATTTATACCCCTTTGGTGAAGTTTCCTAATCCCTTTATCAAAAACTTCGTGAGAATAGCCCCTATTTATCAATTCAATAGTTTTTTCATTCACAGATTGCATGCCAAGTTCAACAATTAGAAAATATTTTTTGTTTATTTCATCTAAAAGGTCTATTATCTCATCAGACAAACAATCCGCCCTTGTTGCTATAGCTATGCCCATTATATCATCAGCTTCGAGAGCTTCATAGTATAGTTTCCTAAGCTTATCAACATCCCCATAAGTGTTGGTAAAATTTTGAAAATAAGCCATGTAGGCTGTTGGCATACTTGTTTTTCTGAGGCGAGATTTTTGGTATTCTATTTGCTCGGCTATTGTCTTTCTCCCGTAGGTCCATTCTCCAGACCCAGATTCTGAACAAAAAATACAGCCTTCTTTTGAGATTGTCCCATCCCTATTAGGGCAGGTAAAACCACCATCAAGAGGCAGTTTTATTATTTTTTTCTTAAATTTTTCTTTCATATAGGAATCAAAGTCCCTATAGCGTTTTTTATTTATTTCCATAAGTTAAATATACTTCTTAAATTATAAATTTATATGTAAAAGGACCCCAGTTTCCTGGGATCCTTAAGGATATATTTTTACGCCTTAGTGGCAGCATGAATCTTTTTTATTACTTGCACAAGATGAGCAACCAGAGCACTCACCATTTCCGGCATTTTTTATATGCCGGTAGATAATGAAAGAACAAAGGGCAAGTATTGCTATTAGTAAAATCCAAGATGCTAAGTTCATGATTTCCTTCTTTCTCTAAGAGCTAATCCAGCTCTAAATTATGCTATTGACTTATCGTATTCGATATTCTTTCTTACATATGGTTTTCTAACAACCATGTAGATGAAGAAGATTAGGGCTACTAGTCCAAGTACTGTGCCTATTCCA
>CAUPHU010000014.1:0-19069 GCA_963511095.1 uncultured Anaerococcus sp.
AGCAAGTCATGGAGATATTAAAGATGGTAAAAACCAAACAATAGAATGGGACAAAGACAAACAAGCTGTCTATGTCTTTAAACACGTAAAGTAAGGAGATATTTATGAGAAGAATAAAAAAGGGAGCAAGTCTAGTCTTGCTCCTTACCCTATTAATACTACCAATGAATGTTTTTGCTGGAACAGAGGGAGTAGTTAAAGAAAAAGGGCAAGAAATCTATGAACCTGAAAATCAAAAGGAAGGCTTAGACCAGCTTTTACAAAAAGAAGATCTTTACAGTCCTTCAAATGAAGAAATACCCTATCAAGATGTACCTAAAGTTCCGGAAAGGAAGGAAGAAAAAGTAAAACCAGTAAATGGAGGCAATGAAAAAGCCATTAATCCCCTTGCCACAAAAGAAAATAAGGCAAGGGGGACAGTTATTGAAAATGTGGATAGACAAGATAAAGATATTACCCCTAAAAAAGAAGAAATTGTAGAAGAAAAGGAAGCAACATCCGTCAATCCTGAGCAGACAAATGAAAGTTCAAATCAGAAGTCTTTAGATATGAGACAGTTTTTAACCTTTCAAACAAAAAGCGGAAAGACCTTTCACTTAATTGTAGACCATGGAGAACACGAGGAAAATGTTCAGCTATTGACAGAGGTGGGAGAACAGGATCTTTTAAATATGATAGAAGGAGAGTCGGATTTTAAGCCTAAAAAGGAAGAGGTAAAAAAAGTTGAACCTGAAAAAGTAGAAGAAGTTAAAGAAGAAGTCAAGGAGGAGAAAAAATCAGGAGCAGGGCTATATCTATTTGTAGGTTTGATTGTAGCAGGAGTTCTTGGAGCTGGTTACTACTTTAAGGTTTATAAGAAAGAGGAAGATGAAGAAGATGACACCGTCTATGATGAATGGGAAGATGAATATGAATACGATGGGACAGAAAAAGATGAGGATCTCATCGAAGAAGATCTTTTAGATGAAGACGAGCAAGATACCGAAATATTAATTCCAGATGAAGATGACTTTGAATAAAACACAGCGCAGTTGTCTTTTAATCTCGTATAGGATATAATATATACGATAAATTAAGACTATTGTTTATAAGGCGGTGAAAAAATGTCAGCTTTAAGTGAGAGTATTTTAGAAACTATAAAAAGCAATGGTGGAACCATTACCATAAAAGAAGCAGAGGAAAATAATATTAGTCCAAAAAAATTACAGAGGATGGTAAAGCAAGGTAGCCTAGAGAGGGTTACCAGAGGTCTTTATCTACATCCGGAATTTTTAGAAGATTCCTATTATATTTTTCAACATCAAGCACCTAAGGCTATTTTTTCTCATGAGACCGCCTTTTATCTTCACAAATTAAGTGATGAAAATCCCCATAAGATTATAGCAACGATTCCATCAGGATATAATACATCTATGATTAAGGAAAGAGATAAATATCGTCTTTACTACTTGAAAGAAGATTTATGGGAAAAAGGGCAAGAAAAAATTAAAAGTCCCTTTGGAAATTTGGTTTACGTATATACAAAAGAAATGACCTTAGTGCAAATGATCAGTAAGATTAACAGCATAGATAAAGATCTTGTTCTTACAGCATTAAAAAGAGGGTTAAAGAACACAGAACTAGATAAACTTGAATTATTAAGATATTCTAAATACTTTAAGTGTGAAGAACAAATGAGAAACTATTTGGAGGTTATTATATGATATTTACAAGTCCCAGACAATTAAAAGATAAAATTAAAAATGTAGAACAGAAATATAATCTTCCGGCAAATACACTTTTAAATTATTATATGATGGAACGCTTTCTTTGCAGACTCTCTAATAGCGAATATTGTGATAACTTTATTATTAAAGGGGGATTTCTAATCTCTTCCCTTATTGGGATAGACATGAGATCTACCATGGATATAGATACGACAATAAAAGGAATTCCTGTAAATGAAGAGTCAATTAGGAAGATAATTGAAGAAGTTATAAAAATAGATTTAGAAGATAATATTATCTGGGAAATTGAAAAAATACGCTCCATTCATGAGGCTGGAGAATATGACGATTTTCGAATAACTCTTATTGCAACATTTTTTAATATGCAAACACCCATAAAAATTGATATTACAACGGGAGATCGTATCATTCCTAAAGAGGTGGATTATAATTATCAACTTCTTTTTACAGATAAAAGTATCGACATTAAAGCTTACCCCATGACCACAATTTTGGCTGAAAAGATAGAAACTATTTTATCAAGAAATGTTTTAAACACTAGAGCGAGAGATTACTATGACATATATATTTTAACAAAACTAAATCCTCAGTTAGACTATGAGGGGTTAAGGAAAGCTCTTACAATTAAGGCTGATGAAAGGAATAGTTTGGAATATATACAAAATTCACAAAAATACCTGAAGGAGATTAAGGCAAGTAAAGAGCTTAAGAATATATGGGATAATTATAGTAGAAAAAATCAGTATTCTAAAGAGATAGATTGGAATGACATAATAGCCACAATAAATGAAGTTCTTACCAAACTAAGTCTTTAAAGCTCGTATCAAAGAACAATAATACGAATAAAAAGGACGAAAATGGAACTTAAATTTATCCATTTAAGGTATAAGAAATAGAAAATTCGTTTTTACCGTTTTGAAAAACTTAAATTATGAGGGCAAAAGTGAGGGTTAATGTGAAGGTCAAAATGAGGGATAAAATGTCGGTCAAAATGTCGGTCAAAAATTAAAGCCTGACGATAGGCGTAAACAAATTATTAAGATTATCAAAGATAAGTCACAAATCTCGGCTCTAAATTTATCAGAAATTTTCTCTGTTTCAGAACGTACCATAGAGAGAGATTTAAAAAGCTTAACAGATAAAAAAGCAATAGAATATATCGGCAGTGCAAAAGATGGCTATTGGGTAGTTAAAAAATAGTATAGAAATATAAGGGTGGTTGTGCTATATTAATAAAGGATCAAGCCCTTACCATCCGTGGTAGGGCACTATATAGTTTACAATTAAAAAATATCATAACTTAGGCGATAGAGAAAAAAATTTCATCTATCGCCTTTTTTAATGCAAAGGAGGCAATATGCAACTAGTAATAGCAGAGAAACCGAGTGTGGCAATGAGCATAGCCAAGGTTCTCGGTGTAAAGAATAAACAAAACGGATATATGGAGGGCAATGGCTACATCATAAGTTGGTGTGTAGGTCATTTAGTAGGATTAGTTTCTCCAGAATTTTACGATGAAAAATACAAGAGATGGAATATAGAAGATTTGCCCATATTTCCTAAAGAATTCAAACACTATGTACTTCCCAAGGTAAAAAAACAATTCTCCATCTTAAAAATACTAATGAACAGAAAAGACATTAATGAAGTCATAAATGCTTGCGATGCTGGAAGAGAAGGGGAACTCATTTTTCGACTTGTATATAAGCAAGCAAAGTGCAAAAAAGATATAAAGAGATTATGGATTTCGTCCATGGAAGACAGAGCAATTAAAGAAGGCTTCGAAAACCTAAAAGAGGGTCATGACTACGATAATTTATTTGCTTCTGCTACGGCCAGGGCAAAGGCGGATTGGCTGGTAGGCATGAACTTAAGTAGACTTTACTCCCTTTTATATAAACAAAATTACTCGGTAGGTAGAGTCCAAACACCAACCCTTGCCCTAATGGTAAAAAGAGAGGGAGACATTCAAAGCTTTAAAAAAGAAAAATACTATACAGTAGAGCTTGATCTAGATGACTTTTCTCTAACAACAGAAAGAATAGATAATCCAGATATCGCTGAACAGTTAAAAAACTTAGTCCCAGAGACTATAAAAATAGATTATGTGGAAGAAAAAGAAAAAATCACAAAACCAGATCTGCCATTTGATCTAACTACACTACAAAGAGAATGTAACAGATATTTTGGCTACTCTGCCAAACAAAGCCTTGACTATGCCCAAAGTCTCTATGAGAAAAAGTTGATTACTTATCCAAGGACGGATAGCAGGTATTTAACGGAGGATATGATTACAAGCCTTGTAAATAATATATTAGGGAAAAATGACTTTGATACGGATAGAATCAAGGTCATTTTTAATACCAAGAAAGTAACAGACCACCATGCCATTATCCCCACTGCAAGTGCAAGCATTGAAGAGATTGAGAGCTTACCGGAAAGCGAAAAAAGAGTCTTTAAACTCATTAAAAATAAATTACATGCCAGCTTTTCCTATCCACTTAAAGAAAAACTCACGAAAATAATAGCTGAATTTGATGGCTTTGAATTTATAACTAAAGGAAAGACAGTTATAGATGGAGGATTTACAAAATATCTAGAAGATTACAAGCCTAAAGATAAGAAAGACAATCCCCTCCCTATAGTCAATCCAGGAGATGAGTTTAGCATAAAAGAAAAAACCATAAAAGAAAAATACACCCAGCCTCCTAAGCCCTATACAGAAGAAAGCCTTTTAAAAGCCATGGAAATAGCAGGAAAAGGGGAGATAGACAAAGGTATTGAAGTGGAAAGAGTGGGACTTGGAACACCAGCCACTAGAGCAGGGATTATAGAGAACTTAATCTATAAGAAATACATCAAAAGAGAAGGTAAAAACCTTATTCCCACCCATTTAGGCTTGGCTGTTATCAGTATAGTGGCTAAGGAACTAAAAAATGCAAAACTAACCTCTGATTGGGAAACCAGCCTTTACTATATTTCGAAAGGCAAAAGCAGGGAGGAAGATTTCTTACAAGAGATTGAAGCATTTATTGCTAAGCAGATAGATCTCTATAAGTGCGTAAATGAGAAATAAGCTAGCATAAAAGACACACAGGAAAGGAGAAAAAATGGCAAGATACAATTTCAAGGAAGTAGCAGAGATATTAAACGCCACAAGAAAAGAGATAGCTAATCCAAGTTATTACACGGATTTTCTAAAAACCTTGGGCAATAACTATAAATATACTTACGCCCATCAACTAAGTATTTACTCTATAAGTCCCAATGCTACTGCTTGTGCAGAGTACGACTATTGGAAAAGCATTGGAAGAAGTGTAAAAAGAGGAGAAAAGGGCATCCCAATTCTAGACTTTGAAACAGGCAAGGTAAAATACCTTTTCGATGTACTACAGACGGTAAACTATCAAAACCATATTGCCGAAGTTAAGGTATGGGAATATAAAAGGAAAGACCACCTAAAAGCCTTAGATTATCTAATAGACAATACGGTTGGACTTAATAGCCTAAACTATTTATCGGAAGAGGAAAAAGTTTCTGCTCTAGCGGAAACTTATGTTAAAGGAAGCTATTATCAGATTTTAGATAGTCTATCAGAAGAAAGCTTGACCTATTACTCAAAAGTAAATCTAATAAATTTTTTAACAGAGTCTGTAAGAGTGGCAACGAGTGCCAGGATGGGCATAGGCTATATCCCTAATATGGAGAATCTAGAACTAATAGGCAGCTTATCCAACAAGGAAGATATGGACATCCTTTTAGGAAGCATTTCCCAAACCAACAAAAGTCTGCTTATAGATATAGGCAGAGCCATTACAAGAGAAGAATTTATTAAAAGAAACTTACAAAATGAAAATAGAGAGCAGACAAAAGGGGCTAAGGAGCGTTATAATACTATTACTCAAAATGAAACGAACTCAAATAAGGTTAAAAATATAGGAGGTAGTGAAGATGTCAGAGATGATAACAATATTAGGCAAGGAATATCAGAAACAAGGAGAGGAATACATTCCGATATTGAAAGAGACCCCATTCGAGAAAGAGGGAGGGACCTACCGACTGGAGATGGTAGACCAACACGAGATGATGATTCCCAATATCCAAATGCCGATAAAGCTAGACCTAGGGAAGTTGAACAGCTTTGGCAGGGCAAGACTGAAATTTCTCAAGGAACACAAGGAGAACAGCTATCAGATTATGATGATGGAAGAAAGACTCATGGACCATCTGATGGATATAGAGAATCAAGTGGAAGAATTTCTGAGACAGGAAGAAGGAAAAATTATGGAAAGCTGGGGACTGACCTTAGAAATGAAGAGTCAGGATCTGGAGAAATATCTGAAACTGAAAAAGAACATGGATATGGAACTACAGGAGATAGCGATGAAGGAAATCGTCCTAGTATAGAAGATGAACGACAAAAAAGGGAAGCTCAGGCTTCCTTTTTTAGTGAGAAAAATTCAGCAAGTCAAATTCGATTTACCAGTCCCATAAGTCAAGAAGAGATTGACCAATTTCTTATCTATGGAGGAAACATTGAAGGAGGCAGACTTCCTGTAATCGCTGAGTTTTCCAAGGGAAAGGATATTCAAAGTCAAATAGAATTTCTAAAGGAGAATTATCAAGGAGGAAATGGTCTTATCATAGATGGCAGAGAGCTTGCAGCCTACTTTACAGATAGAGGAACGGACCTTTCGGAAGGAGAAGAAGTTGGAGACCCTCCCGATAAAATTCTTTCTTGGCAAGAGATGGCGACAAGGATAAATGAACTCTTAGACAGGGGACATTTTGCGACTAACGTAGAAATAGACGAAAGCCAATCTTATGAAAGAAACCGTCTATCAGAAGCCGTTCTGTATATGTATAGGGATATAGCTGAAGATTATGAGGGCCAATACTTCACTTCTCTTTCAGCTTTGGTTACTAGAAGTTTTCCAGATAGTATGGAAGCTCTAAGTAAAGAATTAGAGGATAAGGATTTTAGGAATACACTTGTCCGAGAATATGAAGACTTTTTAAGTGCTTATAAGCAAAACCCACAAATCCTAAAATTTCACTATCATAAGACGGAAGACTTATTAGAAAAACTTAAGGACCTTGATATTACAAGAAAAGAGTATGTAAGTCAATTAAGAGATATTCAAAATCCTAATGTCTTTATCACTCAAGATGAAATTGATGATGTTTTAAGGGGAGGAAGTGGTTTCGTCCAAGGCAGGGAAAGAATATATAACTATTTTATAGAAGACCACAGTCTAAAGGAAAAGACCGACTTTCTAAAGTCTGAATATGGGATAGGAGGCAGTTCTCCCGGGATTTCAGGAGATAGAAATAGTAGCCAATGGCATGATGGAAAAGGCATTAAATTAGAAAAAGAATTAGCTCCCCCTATCAATCTTAATTGGAACGAAGTTGCAAAAAGGATTACTAATTTAATAGAAAAAGACCAATATCTAGAAGCGAAAAAAGAAATTGGTATAGAAAGTCAAAACCAAGAACGAGAAGTAGAGACAAAGGTTAAAAGTGAAGAAGATCTACCTGCTACAGACGACCGTTTATATATTGAACAGGGCTTTGATGGAAGTAAGACCTACTATGTAAATGGAATATCCCTAGCCTATATTGAAGAAAACGGACGACTGGTTTTCTATGATGATCAAATAGACAACGAGTTTAAGGAAGAGTTAATAAGAATCGCTCACGAGATTCAACAGGCCTATCCTTTAGATTATATAGAGGACGGCATCGTCTTAGAAGGAATAAATGATACCTTCTATATCAAAGATAGAGAAACGATAAATGGTATCGAATACTATCTTCTAGAAAGTCAAAGGGAATACGAGGATGTTCCTAATCTTATTGTCAATAAGGCAAGGGAAATTATAGATGATGATATTATAAATGGTTTTGATGAATTTAGAGAATTTCTTGAAGATAAAGGCCTCGAGCAAGGGGAAGAAACCCATATAGACACTATAGCCGTAAAGGTAGGTCAATATTACGGACTTGTAGATAGGGAAGAGCTTAAAGATATTGGGCTTACCGCTGATGGCAGAAGGGTCTATCCAGAGGACAATCTTAAAGGCCAAGTTTACCCACTATATAAGGGAGAGACTTTTGAAGATAGCCAAAAGATTGATGCCCTATTTGATCGTCTTGCCGTAGAAATGAAAGATACAAATCTTATGGACTTAAATGATCTTTTTTATATTGAAAACCAAGGTCTAAGGGAAATAGAGACGGATACAGTAACAAAAGAAATAGATGGGATAGATTTTTATATCTCATCATTTGGCCAGCAGTTTCCAGACTATTCCAATGATATTTATGTTTCCAATAAAAACCTTGAAATAAACGGAGCCTATCAGTCTCTTGCCTATATTAATAATGACAATGAAGTAAACTATAGATTCGAGCTTACAGGGGATATTAAAGAAGCTATTGAAGGCATAAGGTATAAAAAAGAAATTATCTCAAGGCTTATTCAAAAAGAGATAGACGATCATCAGGTCTATTCCTTTGACCCACAAGGAGAAATCTTTACTTTAGACCATGTGGATGTGGAAGAAAACTTACTCAATCCACCGAAAAGTCTTCCCCAAGAAGAACAAAAGGGAGCTTATACAGAAGATCTTGCCCTAGATATGAAAGAATTGAAGTTAAAGCAGGTCCTTAAATGGAAGGACTATATTATTTCTGAAAACACAGCTATTTCTTATGACTCCTACAAGGAGATCCTTGATAATCTGCCCTATTTATTAGATGATGATCACAGGCAAGTCCTTCTTCAAGGCTACTTAAATGAACAAGTAGAAAAGGCTAAAGAAATGGAAGAAGATCTAGAGCCTATTTATAAGTTAGGCATGGAAGTTAGCTATGACGGCAAAGAATACACCATTACAGATATTAAAAAATATGAAGACTACAATACGATGACCTTAAAAGATAATGAAGAATATCTTGGTGGTTTTATTAAAAATAATGTTATTTTGCCTTATGGTAGAGAAAAAGATTTAAAGCTTAAAATCTTAAAAGAGCCAGAAAAGGAAATAAGTCAGTTAGATTTTAAGGACCTAATCGGACCTGGTGGACAAGAAGTTCAAGCTAAAAGCCTTGATTCTATAGAACGAATAAAAAACGTAGAGAAAGAGGAAACTAGGGAAGAAAAGTCGGATAAAAATCGAGATTCTGAAAGTATTGAAGAAGTAACCGATAAAGAAAACTACAAGATCCTTACCAGTAAAGATGAAATCCCTTTACCACCGTCAAAAAGGTTAGAAAACAACATTCAAGCCATAGGCTTATTAAAGACGCTGGAAAAAGAAGGTCGAACAGCTAGTGATGAAGAAAAAGACATCTTGGCAGGCTATGTAGGTTGGGGTGGCTTGGCAGATGTCTTTGACGAAGAAAAAGAAGGACAGTGGCTAGAGGCAAGGAACTTCTTAAAGGAAAATCTCACAGAAAAAGAATACGAAGATGCCAGAGCTTCCACCCTTACCGCTTTTTATACACCAAATTTTGTTATAGAAAGTATTTATTCCACCCTATCCAAGATGGGCTTTAAAGAAGGAAATATATTAGAGCCATCCCTGGGCACAGGTAGATTTATAGGTAATCTTCCAGAAAGTATGGAAAAATCAAAAATCTATGGCACAGAGTTAGACCCCATCTCAGGAAATATTGCCAAGATTCTATATCCAAAAGCTAATATAGAAATTAAAGGCTTTGAAGAAACTAATTATTCCAATAATCTATTTGATCTTGCCCTAGGCAATGTTCCCTTTGGTGAATATAAGATAAATGATCGTGACTATGAGAAAAACAACTTCTTCATCCACGATTATTTTTTTGCTAAAACTTTAGACAAGGTAAGAGATGGAGGTATAATCGCCTTTATCACTTCTTCAGGCACCATGGATAAAAAGAATGAAGATGTAAGAAGGTACATCTCAGAAAGGGCGGAATTTCTAGGGGCTATAAGACTTCCCAACACCACCTTTAAAGAAGAAGCAGGAACAGAGGTTACTTCAGACATTATCTTTTTGAAGAAAAGGGATAGGCTCTTAAAGATAGACGAAGACTGGCAGAGTTTAGAAACAGATAACCAAGGCCTTACCTATAACAAGTATTTTGTAGAACACCCTGAAATGATTATGGGAAAAATGGAGGAAGTATCGGGACCTTTTGGCAAGACACTAACCTGTATTGATACAGAAGACAACTTAAAAGAAAAGCTAAAAGAAGCCATTTTAAACATTGAAGGGACCTATGAGGAAATGGAAAGGGAAGAAGTATTCCAAGAGGCAAAAACCCTACCGGCAGATGATAGGGTCAAGAATTTTTCCTATACCCTAATTGATGACAAGGTATATTTTCGAGAGCAATCCTTGATGTTTGAAAAAACCTTAAGTGAGAAGGATAAAAATAAGGTTAAGGCTTATATAACTGTAAATGATGCCCTAAGAGAGGTAATTGACCGCCAAAAATATGACTTCACAGATGAAGAAATAAGAGATTCTCAGGACAAGTTAAACTTTATATATGATGACTTTAACAATAAATATGGTAGGTTAAATAGCAAAGAAAATGCCAGACTCTTTAGAGAAGATAGCAACTACTCTCTCATATCTTCCGTTGAAAACCTAGACAAAGAAGGTAATTTTATCGGTAAATCCGATATTTTTACTAAAAGGACGATAAAAAAGCAACAAGTTATTGACCATGTGGATAATAGTCAAGATGCTCTAATCCTATCTGTAAGCAATATGGGAAATATTAACTTCCCCTATATGGGAGATTTGACAGGTAAAGATCGAAAGACCCTTATAAATGATTTAAGAGGGGAAATCTTTTTAAACCTTGACAGCTACAATCCAAAAGACCTAGACCCCTTTAAAACCGCCTTGGAAGAAGATGACTTTGCTAGAGCCTATGTAACGGCAGATGAATATTTGAGTGGCAATATTAGAAAAAAGATAGACATCTTAAATTCCTATATAGAAAATATCGAAAAAGAACTCACTCAAGAAGAAAGAAACAAGGTTGCCATAAGTTCGGACTACACCATTTACAGCCCAGAGGAAAAAGAAAGTTTAAGAGAGGAACTAAACCAACTCAACTATCAAAAAGAAAAGCTACAAGAAGTCATGCCAAAGGCCTTGGAAGCGGGAGAAATTTCTGTTCGTTTAGGAGCTACTTGGATAGAGCCTGAAGTTTATGAAGAGTTTATGTTTCATCTTTTAAAGACACCAGGTTACGAAAGATATAATATCCACTTGAGATATACAGAAGTAACGGGAGAATGGAGAGTTGAAGGTAAAAGTTCGGATAAATCCAACGACCTTGCCAATCTAACCTACGGAACAAGTAGGTCTAATGCCTATCGACTGATAGAAGATACGTTAAATCTAAAAGAGACAAAGATCTATGACCGCTTTGAAGAAGATGGGAAAAAGGTATCTGTTCTAAACAAGGAAGAAACCATGTTAGCCGGACAGAAGCAAGAAATTATAAAGGAAGAATTTAAGAACTGGATTTTTGAAGAACCCAATAGGCGTAACCGATTGGTTAATAAATACAATGAACTTTTTAATTCCACAAGACTTAGGGAATACGATGGAATCAACTTAATAATGGAAGGAATGAATCCTGAAATTGAGTTAAGAGTTCATCAGAAAAATGCTATTGCCAGGAGTCTTTATGGAGGTAATACACTACTAGCCCACGAAGTGGGAGCAGGAAAGACCTTTGAAATGATAGGTATTGCTATGGAAGGAAAAAGACTAGGGCTTCATAATAAGTCTCTATTCGTAGTTCCCAACCATATTACAGAGCAGTTTGGCAGGGAGTTTATGCAACTTTACCCAACGGCAAATATCCTTGTAGCTACTCAGGAAGATTTTCAACCTGATAAGAGAAAGAGATTTTGTGCACGTATAGCGACTGGCGGTTATGACGCCATCATCATTGGCCATTCCCAATTTGAGAAAATTCCCATGTCCAAGGAAAGACAGGAATATGAAATCCAAAGTCAAATTGATGAAATACTGGACTATATAGAAGAATATAAAAGAGATAGAGACCAAAGATTTACCGTTAAGCAACTGGAAAAGACCAAGAAAAAACTAGAAACCAGACTTAAGAAATTAAATGATGACTACAAAAAAGATAGTGTAGTTACCTTTGAAGAATTAGGGGTTGATAAGCTCTTTGTAGATGAAGCCCATGCTTATAAAAATCTCTATTTATTTTCAAAAATGCAAAATGTAGCGGGCATATCTAATACCGATGCTAAGAAGTCTTCAGATATGTTGATGAAATGTCGCTATATGGATGAAATCACCGACAATAAGGGGATTGTCTTTGCTACAGGAACGCCAGTTAGTAATAGTATGGCAGAACTCTATACCATGCAAAGATATTTGCAATATGACAGGCTCAAAGAAATGGGCTTAAATCATTTCGACTCTTGGGCATCCACCTTTGGAGAAACTATAACCGCCATAGAACTTGCTCCTGAGGGCAACGGCTACCGAGCAAAAACTCGTTTCGCCAAGTTCTACAACCTTCCAGAACTTATGAATACGGTAAAGGAATTTGCAGATATTAAGACTTCAGATGTTTTAAATTTACCAGTGCCAAAATCCCACTATGAAACCATTAAGACGGAGCCAAGCCAAGAACAAAAGCTTATATTGGAAAGCCTTTCTGAAAGGGCTGACAAGGTAAGAAACAAGCAGGTGGATTCAACTGTTGATAATATGTTAAAAATAACGGGAGATGGGAAAAAACTAGCCTTAGACCAAAGGCTTATGAATCCATTACTACCAGACGATGAACATTCAAAAGTAAATACCTGTGTGAAAAACACATTTAGCATATGGGATAAATATAAGGATCAAAGATCAACTCAGCTTATCTTTTGCGATATGTCCACACCAAGGTCTGATGAGTTTAATGTTTATGATGATATTAAGAAAAAGCTAATGGATATAGGTGTACCTGAAAGAGAGATAGAATATATACACTCTGCAAAAAACAACAAAGAAAAGGACGCTATTTTTGACAAGGTAAGAAAGGGAGAAATAAGAGTCCTTCTTGGCTCAACTCAAAAAATGGGTTCAGGAACCAATGCCCAAAACAAGCTTATCGCCATTCATGACCTTGATATACCATGGAGACCCGCTGATTTACAGCAAAGAGCGGGAAGAATAGTAAGGCAGGGCAATGAAAATAAAGAAGTGCATATCTTTCGTTATGTTACAGAAAATACTTTTGATGCCTATCTATTCCAAACTCTAGAAAATAAACAAAAATATATTTCTCAAATCATGACCAGTAAAACCCCTGTTAGAGTGGCAGAAGATGTAGATGAGGCAACCCTAAATTACGCTGAAATCAAAGCCCTTGCTACAGGCAATCCTCTAATTAGGGAAAAGATGGATTTAGATAATGAAGTATCTAAGTTAAAGATTTTGGAATCCAATTTTAAAACCAATAGATACAAGCTTGAAGATAAGGTCTATAAAGACTATCCCAAGGAGATAGAAAAACTAAAAATTCAAATAGAACATATTAACAAGGACATCTCAAACACAGAGAAATTAAATGAAGATGAAAATAAGTTTACTTCTATTATGGTAGATGGGGTCAAAGAAAGTGACAAGAAACGAGCTGGGGAGTTACTTTTACAGAAAATAAAATCTCTAAAAGTGGGAGAAGACAAGGAAGAAAAGTTAGCGGATTATCGAAACTTTGAGATCTATGGTAGGTATAATTCCTTCTTTAATTCCTATACAGCGATTGTTAAAGGACAAGGAAAGTATTATGGAGAATTTGGTACGGATACCCTGGGAAATATAACCAGACTAGACAATATCTTGGATAAGCTTCCTGAAAGACTGGAAGACACAAAGACCAAGCTAGATACTGTTGAAAAGCAACTTGAAACGGCGAAACTTGAAATCCAGAAAGACTTTCCACAAAAAGATTTGCTCATGGAGAAAAACCTTAGACTCTTGGAAGTTAATAAATTATTAGACCTAGGTCAAAGGGAGGCAGAGGTACAGGCAGATCCTTTGCTTGATGAAATAAAGGGAGAAATAATAAACTTTCTTAACAGAGAATATCAAGAGGAAAACACAGTAGAAGATTTTGATAGGCTCTTTCCTGACATAGAAAATATTGGCCTAGCCTATACGACTACACCAGATGAAAATCATGAAATACAAACAACCCTTGACCTTAAAAACTACAAACTAAATCAATATGTAGACAACACATTAATTAACAGCCAAGCCTTTACTTTTGACCCAGAAGATGCAAGCAGCAATAAGGAATTAGCCCAAATAGCTGCCCATATTAGCCTGTGGGACTTTCAAGAACTTGTTTATGTCGATGAAGAAAATCTAAAAAGTGCATTAGGTCTTGAAATAGATGATGAAGGTAACTTTTATGATCCTCTTTCTAAGGATATGGACTTAGACGGTGTTGTAGATAGAAACGATGCGGACTTTCGAGATAACACAGTTCTAGAAATTGGAGACTTGAATGAAAAAGATAGGAATAAGAACTCAATAATAGAAAAAATTAATGAGTATAAAGAACGAATTGAGCACGGAGACAATAAGAAAGAAAAATCACAAAATTTAGAATCCCAACTCAGAGAGGAGGGCGTTCGTGGAGCCTTGTAAAGTAAATGTAGGCATTAATAAAGGAGAAAAAGAATTTCTAAAATTCAAACAAGAAATTAAAAAATTAGATAGGGGCAATGAGAAGGTTTTTAAAGATATGGACCTTAAGCTAGTAATAGCTAAGGTCCTAAATGAAGAGAGTTTTAAAATAATACAGGATATTTGGATTGAATTAGAAAATAAAAACCTTATTCATGAAATTTGCAAGGATATAGAAATAAGGATTAATGAAATCAACCAGTAAAGAAATAAAAAGAGGAGGAAATAATGAACTTACAGAAAGGCGATACGATAAGGACCAGTTTATCTGATAACACTATTGTTTTAGATATTGAAGACAATCGAGCCACACTATTTACAGGCAATCAGTTTGTAGTGGTAGGAGGTATAGACTTTAATGAAAAGAAAGGTATCTTTGAATGGCAGGGAGGAAGATATGCCGATTCAATAGATAAAGTACCCTTAGCTAAGATTGACGACTTTAGAAAAATGAAAGACTTGCTTTCTGATTTAATGGACAATAACTATGAGAACTTTGTAAAGGCCATGGTTTCAATTGAAAGCGGGATTGAAAACAAAGAAGCCCTACAAAACGCTTATGACAACTATATGAACGATGACATTATGGGATTAATTGACGATAATTTTGCAAAATATCTTGATGATTATTCACTAGAAAGTGAGCAAAGTCAAGAGATAGAAAAAGAAGAAAGGGTTAGTAGTCCTATAAACAAAGAGGATAATAAAGATTCAAAGGAGAAAGAGAATATGCCAGATGGAAAAAAAGAAAAAGAAAACCAAAGTATTACAGGGAATTTGACAGCTGACCCCAAAATTTCAGAACATACTAGTAAAGATGGGAGGGACTTTAAAGTGGCCTCCTTTTCTATAGCCAGTAATGACAAAGATGGGAATGTAAAATATACTAACTGCTATGCTTATGATAATAAAATTGAAAAAGTTGAAAATCTTAAGAAGGGAGACTTTGTTTCTCTTTTAGGAAAGATGCAAGCGTCACAATCTAAAGAAGGAAAAAGCTATGAAAACTTTAAAGTTTATGGAGTGAAAATTTTAAAAGAAAAGAAGAAAGAATCGGTGATTGGAAATATGAATAAATTTAAAGAAAAATCCAAGGTAAATAATAAAGACAGGGAAAGAAAAAATAAGGTAAAAGAAAATGAAATCTGATAAAATATATCTTAAGGCTCAGATATATAATCATAATAATTGAAATAAAACTATAATATCATGTATATTTGAATTTTGAGAGGAGGGGTTCTCAATAGTACACAGGGAATTTGCAGAAGAAAATTATCTAGAGGCAATTTACATTTTATATAAAAATCATAGAGAAGTTAGAAGCATTGATATTGCAAACTATCTAGAGGTTGCCAGATCAACTGTTCATAAGATGTTAAGAAAGCTGGTAGACAAGGGCTATATCCTTTATGAAGAAGATAAAATAGTACGATTTACAGAAGAAGGAGAAAAGATAGCTAAGAGCATATACGAAAGGCATCTTTATTTGAAAAAACTGTTAATTGAAATTGGCATCGAGCAAAAACGAGCGGAGGAAGAAGCGTGCCAAATCGAGCATATAATCTCTGAAGATAGCTTTCAAAAAATTAAAAAATATTTTGGCAACAAAATTTAAGGACTTTAAACCAAGGCACATGTGAGGAAATCTTCACGTGTGCCTTGTTTTTTTATTGAAAGAAAATAAAAAATATAAAAAATTAATAAAAGCATAAAAAAGCGAAAGCTATTGATGCAAGTTACTGTATGCAAACCTACTCATAACTACTACACATAATGAAAGTAGAAAAAGCCTCTGTACCTAATCAAAAGATTATTTATCAAATAATCTTTCAATATAAATCTGAAATATTAGATATTCTACTTGTAAATTTTAGAAAATGAAAAAGTTTTAGTGAGAGTACAACAAAACAAAGTATTAATATTAAGTATCAATTATGCTATAATATGATTGAGTTAGGCGTAGCTAACACAAAATAAACAAAAACTCCTTTTAACAGAGAGTTAATTTTTGCAAAGAGGTGTGATATGTCAAAGTGGTTTGAATGCATTAATAAAGATACATATAAAGAAAACAAAAAAGCTAATCTTTTTATCTTTCCTTTTGCTGGAGGTGGTGTCTCTGTCTTTAGAAAATGGGGAGATCAATTTAACAATATAGGAGTTTACGTTGCTCAATACCCTGGAAGAGAATCTAGATTCGGAGAAAGAGCAATAGACAATATAGATGAGTTAGTGTACGAGCTATTTTACAGTTTAAGAGAAAACATGGATACCCAAACACCATATATAGACTGCGTTAGGGAAATAAATAAAGAGATTTTTTTAAATATAGATCACAGATATTATTCTGGCGTTGAAGTTTTAAGGACGATTAATCGAAAAAGAAAAGAGCGCGATTTTATATTGCCATATGTCTTTACTAGCGCTATAGGGTTAATAAAAGAAGAGATGATAGGCATATACGAATATGGAGTATCTCAAACCCCTCAAGTTCTCATTGATTGTCAGGCAATGGATAATGAGGAAGGCCTTTTTATAAATTGGGATGTTAGAAAAAGCATGTTTCCAATAGATATGTTGAACGAGATGTTTAGCGAGTTTAAGGAAGCTTTAAACAATCTTGCTATTTTGGAAGCCAATTGGAATAGAATTGATTTTGTTCCAATTAAATTTGAAAAAATAGATCGATATAAAAGAAGTACTACCCCTAACTTAAAACCAACAATAAATGGAAATGATAAAAGTGAGAATGATGACAAAATTGAATTTTACCACAAAGAAAATGAAGATATAGATGATCTTGATAAAACAGAAATACTTGTGCATGACATCTGTTTAATTGAACTAAAAGTTAAAAATATAAGAAAAAATAGAAGCTTATATGAATATAATGCAGATTCATTAACTATGGCAAAGATAGCTTCAAAAATAAGAAACAAAACGAATATTCCATTTGAAGAAATATTAAAAACTTTGCTATTTGAGCCGACTATTGAAAATATAGCTCATTTCATTAAAAAGTATAAAGAAAATATGGATGAAAGAGAATCATTTCAAGAACAAGCAGAAGGCTCTAAATTTATTTATACTAAAACTTATGAAGATATAAATAATCCTTATGAAAATAAAGCTAGAATTTTTATATATGGCCCATTTGGTAATGGGGAGATGTATGAAGATTTAGCCAATCTACTAGCATCTCAGTGTCAAGGCAAAGTGTTAACGATGGGAATTTATAATATAGATAAGTTTTTAGAAATGGATTCCGAAAGAGTTGTACCATATTTTTCAGAAGAATGTTTTAAAGAATTAAACAAAACAAATATAGACTCTGTTCAAATAATTGGATATTGTTTTGGAGGAGTCGTAGCCATGGAGCTGACAAGGCTATTTCTAAAAAAAGGAATCAATGTTATGGATTTTACGATAATAGAAGGAGGAAGTGCAAAAGAGATAAAATATGATGATTTGTTATTAGAAATAATGTTTTTACAAGCGTTTGACGTAACGCTATTCGACTTAGGAATAAAGCAGACAGATTTAATGGAAGGAATATATAATAATGCGGATGTAACAGAAGTTACTTTATCGGATTTGATATCTAAATTAAGCAATAAAAATGACATAAATACTTTAAAATCACTCCAAAAAGAAGAGCAAGAAGAAAGATTTGACTTATATTCAAACCTTATAAATTCGAAAGAGCATAAAAAAGAGCTAAGTAAATCTTCTTTGCTAGAGTCATTTAAAATTTATAAAACATCATTAAAGGCACAAAATTACCAACCAGATATTTTCTTAAGAGACTTTAACTACGTTATAGCTAAAGATAATACTGGGACATATAAGAATTTTGACAAAATATTAGATAATTGGACTGAAATATTAATGGGAGAAATTAATAAGAAATATACATCAGGGAATCATTACAGTTGTGTCGAAAATAATGATCATATTCCAAAACTCGCTAGCCTACTTGCAATACCTGAGCTAGCTATAAGAGGTTGAAAAAACATGAAGAACAAGACAAAAAGTATATTTAAATTAAATAAATTGTTTGAGTTAATATCGACAATTATAATAGTAAGCTTGCTTTCATTTCTACTAATGAAAATTTCTCCCGTTGATCCAGCAGAAGCTTATGCGAGACGAAATTTTGTGTCTATGTCAGAAGAATCTTTGAATGAGCTTAGAGAGGGAATGGGACTTAATAAACCTTTACCTGTTCAGTACTTTGACTGGGTTAAAAATGCTCTATCTTTAGATTTTGGCAAAAGCTATGTTAGTGGAAGAGACGTATTCACTGATGTTATAAGTGCAACATCAGTAACTGGTGCTGTGGTTTTAATTTCTACTTTGATACAAGCGGTAGGAGCATTAATAATTGGTGTTTTATTGTATAAATTTCATAAAAATTTGTTTGGGAAAATTCTTAATATCTTATGCATAGTATCCATAGCTATACCTGGATTTCTATTGGCAGGAGCCTTTATAGATATATTTGCCGTGAAATATAGATGGATGAATGTAGCCACTAATATAGGAATTGTGAGATACCTACCGCCAGCTATCTGTATGAGTATTAGTGGTATAGGTTTTTTTGGCCAATTG
>CAUPHU010000015.1:0-18088 GCA_963511095.1 uncultured Anaerococcus sp.
ATCCCCCCTCTCGTATATGCACGGTCTAGACTTAAATCAGCCTGGTGGCCATTGTAGGCTTCTGTCTCCAAGTACGTGGAAATGCATGTGAGGTACAGTTTGTCCTCCATCTTCCCCGATATTGTTGACTATTCTATAGCCAGAATCAGCAATACCCTTATCGTGGGCAATTTTTCTGATTGCTAAAAATATCTTGCCTATCAAATCACTATCAGACTCATCGAGAGTCTCTAGACTTTGGATGTGCTTTTTTGGTATAACAAGAAAATGGATAGGTGCTTGTGGATCTAAATCGTCAAATGCAATTAACTCTTCATCTTCGTAGATTATCTTAGATGGGATTTCTCCATCTACAATCTTACAAAATACACAATCCATACTTCACCCCCATTAATATATATGTTACCACTTTTATTTTTAAGAGTAAAGTTTTTTTACTTTATTTCTCCAATTAATTCATCATTTTCAATCCCAATTATTTTTACATCGTAGATTTCATTAGATGGAAGGTCTGGATTTTTGACATTTACCCTCAAATAATTTGTAGAATAACCAGATTTTACTCCGTCCATATCAGCTTTATCTTCAAATAAAACTTCAAGGGTTTTTCCGATTTGTTTTTCTAAGAATTCTCTCCTATTCTTATATTCTATAGCTTCCAAATCTTTTAGACGTTCTTTTTTGACATTACCATTTACTTGATCACCCATCTTGGCTGCTCTTGTCCCGTCTCTCTTTGAATATTTAAAGAGGTGGGTTTTGGCAAACTTAATGTCACCAACAAAATCTATGGTCTCCTTGTGATTTTCCTCGGTTTCTCCAGGAAAACCTACGATTATATCTGTTGTAAGACCTGCATTAGGGAAAACTTCTCTGATAAGGTCAGTTTTTTCCTTAAAGATTTTTGTATCGTATTTCCTATTCATAGCCTTAAGAACATCATCTGATCCTGATTGGAGGGATAAATGGAAGTGGTCACAAGCCTTGCCTGTAGCCTTCATTCTCTCAAGAAAGTCTCTTGTAATATGTCTTGGCTCCATTGATGATAGGCGGATTCTCTCGATTCCATCAACATTTGCCACATTTTCTATTACATCTATTAGAGAAATATCTTCTTCAAAATCTTTGCCATAGCTAGCAACGTGGATACCTGTGAGGACTATTTCCTTAAAACCATTTTGTGCAAGTCTTTCAGCTTCCTTTACAATTGATTCTATTGGACGACTTACAACATTGCCCCTTGCGTAAGGAATTAAGCAGTATGAGCATACATATTGCAACCATCTTGGATTTTCATATAGGCCCTGGTCATTTCAGTTTGGTTTGAGATTTGTAAATCTTCAAAAGTTTTTTCTTCAGAAACTGAAATCACTTGATCGATTGCTTCCTTGTTTTGGAGCATATCCTCACAAAGATCGACTACTTCTTCCTTATTTCTTGAGCCTAGGATTATATCTACACCCTCAATTTTTGCAACATCTTCTGGCTTGACTTGTGAATAACAACCCATTACTGCAATTATTGCGTCTGGGTTATCCTTTCTCGCCCTAGAAATCATCTGACGACTTTTTCTATCAGACATATTTGTAACTGTGCAGGTATTTATTACATAGACATCTGCATCTTTTTCTTTTCTTTCAAATCCCCTCGCTTCAAAGATTTCCTCTATGGCTTCTGACTCATATTGGTTGACCTTGCAGCCTAGGGTTTGGATGTTAAATGTGTTTTTCATTCAAAAAAGTCCTTTACCTTATCAAAAAATGATTTTTCTTCTTTTATTTCGTTTCCACTTGCTTCTGCGAAGGCCTTAAGGGCTTGTTTTTGCTCTTTATTAAGCTTAGTTGGTGTGATTATCTTGACGTAGAAATAAAGATTTCCAATCCTACCAGTACGGGAATCTTCGATTCCTTCTTTCTTTAGGGTAAATTTAGTGCCTGTTTGAGTTCCAGCTGGTATTTCAAATTCTATTGATTTTCTCAAGGTTGCCACATCAATTTTTCCACCAAGGGTTGCTGTTGCAAAGCTTATTGGCATTTCATAGTAGATATCAAGACCATCTCTTTTGAAAATTTCGTGATCTTCTACCCTTAATATTACATATAAATCACCAAATGGACCACCATTTTCTCCAATATGGCCCTTGCCAGATAATCTAATTACGTTTTGATCTTCTACACCGGATGGTATATCAAATTTAATTTTTTCTGACTTATACTCTTTACCTGTGCCCTCACAATTTTTGCATGGTTTGTCGATTACTTCACCTGTACCATGGCATTTATTACAAGTGACTGTTCGGCTCATGGTGCCAAAAGGTGTCCTTGATACTTCATTTACTACACCTTGGCCATTACAGTCAGGACAGGTATGAGTTTCTGAGCCTTCTTCTGCCTTAGAGCCGTGGCAAACATGACATTCTACTTCACGTCTTACTTGGATTTCCTTAGAGGTACCGAAGGCTGCCTCTTGGAAAGTTAGATTTACTACTTGTTGGATGTCAGCACCCTTCATTGGTCTTTTGGAATTTGTACTATATCCTTGGTTAAATATATCTCCAAACAAGTCACCGAAAATATCACCAAAGCCACCAAAACCTCCACTAAATCCACCATTAAAGCCTGCTCCTCCGTTTTCAAAGGCGGCTGCACCATAGGTATCGTATTGTTGTTTCTTTTCTGGGTCTGATAGGATTTCGTAAGCTAAGGTCGCTTCCTTAAAATTATGTTCTGCTTCCTTATCATCTGGGTTTAGGTCTGGATGGTATTTTTTGGCTAGTTTTCTATATTCTCTTTTTATTTCATCACTAGAGGCGCTTTTTGAAACGCCAAGAACTTCATATGGGTCTCTCATATATCCTCCACTCACTAAAAAAAGCTATTTCACTAGGAAATAGCTCCTTTTATCAATTGTATTTATTATACTAGCAAGTACCAATCTTTCAAAAGATTATTCTTCATCTTCGTCGATTACTTCGTAGTCAGCATCTACTACATCTTCGTCAGCTGATGCGTTTGCTCCTTGGCCCGCTTCATTTGCTTGGTAGATTTTTTCGCTAACCTTGTAGATTTCGTTAGTTAGCTCTTCTGATAGGCTCTTGATTTTATCGATGTCATTTGCAGCAATAGCATCTTCAAGCTCTTTTGCCTTAGCTTCGATATTTTCCTTATCAGCACCTTCAAGTTTTGCATCTTCTACAGTTTTTCTAGCTTGGTAAACTAGGTTTTCTGCGTTGTTTTTAGCGTCTATATCTTCTTTTTTCTTCTTATCTTCTTCAGCAAATTGTTCTGCTTCTTTTACCTTTCTATCGATTTCTTCTTCAGATAGGTTAGATGAAGATGTGATTGTAATCTTTTGTTCCTTACCAGAACCTTGGTCTTTTGCAGTTACATTTACAATACCATTAGCATCTATATCAAAGGTTACTTCGATTTGTGGCACACCACGTCTTGCTGCAGGTATTCCTGTTAGTTGGAATCTGCCTAGAGTTGTATTATCTGCTGCCATTTCACGTTCACCTTGAACTACGTGGATGTCAACTTCTGTTTGTCCATCTGCTGCAGTTGTAAAGATTTGTGATTTCTTTGTTGGTATGGTTGTGTTTCTTTCGATAAGTTTTGTTGCAACTCCACCAAGGGTTTCGATACCAAGTGATAGAGGTGTTACGTCAAGAAGTAATAAGTCTTTAACTTCACCTGTTAGAACACCACCTTGGATAGCTGCACCGATTGCAACTGATTCGTCTGGGTTGATGTCTTTTTGTGGGTCTTTGCCGATTATTTTCTTAACTAATTCTTGAACAGCTGGCACTCTTGTAGAACCACCTACTAGAAGAACTTTGTCAATGTCTGAAGCAGAAAGTCCTGCATCGTGAAGAGCATCTTCCACTGGTTTTCTTGTTTTTTCTACTAGATCGTGAGTTAGTTCGTCAAATTTAGCTCTTGAAAGGTTGATGTCTAAGTGGACTGGTTGACCATCAACAGCTGTAATAAATGGTAGGTTCACATTTGTTGTAAGTGTTGAAGATAATTCTTTCTTAGCCTTTTCAGCTGCATCTTTTAGTCTTTGCATAGCTGTTGAATCTTTTGTTAGGTCAACTCCAGATTCTTTCTTAAATTCTGTTGCAAGATAATCTACAACAGCATTATCAAAGTCATCTCCACCTAATTTGTTGTTACCTCTTGTAGATAGTACTTCAAATACTCCGTCACCTACTTCTAGGATTGAAACGTCGAATGTACCCCCACCTAGGTCGTAAACCATTATCTTAGATTGGTCAGTTTCCTTATCCATACCATAAGATAGGGCTGCTGCTGTTGGCTCGTTTATGATTCTGTCTACTTTTAGACCAGCGATTTGTCCAGCGTCTTTTGTAGCTTGTCTTTGGGCGTCTGTAAAGTATGCAGGTACTGTAATTACAGCGTTTGTAACTGTATCATTTAGGTAAGCTTCTGCGTCTGCCTTTAGTTTTTGAAGAATCATTGCAGAAATTTCTTCTGGTGTATATTGTTTACCATCAATTTCTTCGCTCTTCCAGTCATGACCCATTTCTCTTTTAACAGAAGCAATTGTTCTGTGTGGGTTTGTGATTGCTTGTCTTTTAGCTGTTTCACCTACAAGTCTTTCGCCGTCTTTTGAGAAAGCTACAACTGATGGTGTTGTTCTATTACCTTCGCTGTTTGGGATGATTGTTGCAGTACCACCTTCCATTACAGCTACTGCTGAGTTTGTTGTTCCTAAGTCAATTCCTATAATTTTAGCCATATTATTTTCCTCCTACTTGCTTACCTTGACCATAGCTGGTCTAAGGATTCTTCCGTTTAGTGTGTATCCCTTTTGGAATGTCTCTATGATATAATCTTCTTCTACAGTATCACTTTCTTCTGTCATAACCGCATGGTGAAGATTGTGATCGAATTTCTCCCCGTCTGATGGGATTTCTTCTAGGCCTTCGCTTTTAAGGATTTTAATTAATTCATCCCTTGTCATGATGACACCTTTTACAAATGGGTCTTCTGGGTCCTTATCCTTAAGAGCCCTGTCGAAATTATCAAGGACTGGAAGTAATTTCTCTACCAAAGAGCTTGAAGCAAACTTCTTAAAATCAGCCTTCGACTTTTCTTCTCTTTGCTTATAATTTGCAAAGTCAGCCATAAGTCTTTGATATTTTTCTATATATTCATTGTCATTTGCTAATTCTGCTTCGTTTTCTTCTTCGACAATTTCTGCATCGATTATTTCTTCTTCAGCCTCTTGTGCTTCTTCATTTATATCTTCTATATCTTCGATTTCTTCGTTTTCTATATCTTCTTTTATATTTTCATCTTTTTTGATATCGTCTGCCAAATCCTTCACCTTCCTCTTATTTATTTAGTAAATCAGACACTAGTTTAATACTTTCAATTACTTCCTTATAATTAATCCTAGTTAGACCAACTACTCCGATCTGGCCGATGGTATTTTCGTCTACCTTGAAATAAGAAGTTATGATAGTATTTTCTTTTAACTGATCGATTTCATTTTCTTCTCCGATAGTTATGACAAGGCTCTTATCATTATTATCAGTCAGAAAATCTGTAATAATATCTGGACTTTCAAAGAGATTGATAAATTCTCTAGCCTTAACTATATCATCAAATTCTTTGAATCTAAATATATTTCCCAAACCTTCTATCTGGAAGTCTTGTTTAGAATCATTCATGGATTCATTTTTCATCTTAGTATTAATAATATCGAGCAAATACTTATAATTTAGATTAAGCTTTTCTTCTATTTTGATAATCTTATCAGACAAACTGTAAATACTTGAACCTATAAGCTCTTTTTGTAGCAAATTATTTAAGAAATCCAAGTCTTCTTTTTCTACCTCATAATTTACATTGATAAGATCATTTATAATCAAGCCATTATCATAGACAACTATCAAAAGAAGCGAATAATCATTTACCTTCATAATTTCGATATTGGCTATTGATTTGATTTGGTTTTTGTAAGTAACCGACACTGCTGTGAGATTTGTAATACCTGCCAAAATTTTCGTGGCAGAATTTACTATATCTGTTGTATTGTGGTATCTCTTATCAAGTGATTTTTTAAGGTTTAAAAAATTTGGACTTGTTTTTTCTTCGATTAAATTATTCTCAATCAAATAATCTACAAAAAACCTATAGCCCTTGTCTGATGGGAGCCTACCGCTTGAAGTGTGGGCCTTTTTTAAAAGTCCCCTCTTCTCAAGGTCGCTCATGTCATTTCTAATAGTGGCTGCCGATACATCAAAAGAATAATCATCCGCCAAAGACTTAGAACCGACAGGCTCTCCTCCCAAGATATAAGAATTTATGATAGTGAAAAGTATCTGCATTCTTCTATCTTTCAAAGTCTTTCACTCCTTTTAGCACTCTTAACTATTGACTGCTAATATTAGTATACTAAGTTAGAATTGTATGTCAAGTAAATTTAAAATCTATTCTCAATATTTTTCAAATATGAGATAAAATAAGCAAATAAAAAGTGGCAATAGAGCCACTTTTATAAGTTTTATTAATATTTTAATTTTTATTAATATTTATAGAAGCCTTGACCAGATTCGATTCCAATATGGCCTTTGTCAGCCATTTCTTTTAGCTTAATCATTGCCTTGCCAATTGGTGTGGATGGGTCATTAGAAGCTGGGTTATTACTTAAGATATTAATAACTGTTGTTAAACCAACTAAATCTATTATCTCAAATGGACCCTTCGGTGAGCCAGTACCGATTTTCCAGTCCATATCAATATCAACTGGATCTGCTACATCATTTCCATAGAGAGATAGACCAGCTCCTAGTAATGGAACTAAAATTGAGTTTAGGATATAGCCTGGTTGTTCTTTTTTAAGAGCAGCTGGATACATTCCAATTGATCTTGCAAATTCTACAACAGCTTCAAAGGCCTCATCAGAAGTCCTATCGTGCCTCATAACCTCAGCAAGATTTTGTCTATGGATGTTGTTTGCAAAGTGTAAACTTAGGAACTTATCTTCTCTACCTGTGTATTCCCTAAACATAGAAGGAAGTAGGGTTGAAGAGTTTGTTACTAGTATTGCCTCGTCTTTTAAAAATGGTGCGATTTTTTCATAGAAGTCTTTCTTTTGTTCAACCACTTCTGCAATTGATTCTATAACTAAATCACTATCTCCAAAGGCTTCCTCTAAATCTGTTGTATAAGTGAATCCCTTGTAGACTTTTTCGTTTATATCTTTAAGCTCTGCTATTTTTTCTTCTGTTATTTCATCTTTTGAGTTAAAGAATGATCTTGGGAAATTAGGATTTTTCTCTTCCATATATGAAGGAGCTAGTTCAAGTTCGCCTTTATAAATTTCATGAAGACGGTCTATTCTTGGTTTTATTCTTTCTATAGAATCATCACGTCTTCCCCAAATTGTTACATCATAGCCGTGGAAGGCTACTACATAGGCAATTTGTGCACCAAGTACTCCACCGCCAGCTATTGTTACTTATTTAATTGTCATAAATTCTCTACTTATTCTAATAGACTCTTCTTATAATCTTTATATAATATCTATACCCAATTGAGAGTTTTTTATTTGAGACTTAAATTATTTCTACAAAAAACTCATTAGAAAGGCTAAAGCCTTTTTTTGTAAATCTAAAATAATCATCAATCTCAAAAAGTCTATCAGCTTCGTATTTTTGAATTGGCTTTTTATATTTTTCTAAAAAATCAGTTCCAAATTTATCCTTGAAAAACCTTAAATTGATTCCTTCACTTTCCCTAAGTTTAAAAATAATATATTCCTTTTCGCGCTCATTTTTATCGACAAATTCTTTATTTATAATTGGAAGCTCATTAGATTTCAACATTTTATCGTAAATCGCAAGGTTTCTGGTATTGTTGTACCTAGTATTTGCAAGGTAGCCTGCACTAGATAGGCCAAAACCTAAATAGCCTTCTCCGTTCCAATATTTTTTATTATGGTAAGATTCGTAACCAATTTGTGCAAAATTTGATATTTCATAACGGTTTAGGCCAATTTTTTCTAGTTCATCTACTAAATAAGAAAAAATATCTACTTCAAGATCTGAATCCATTAAATCAAGCTTACCTTCCTTATCGAGAGCATAAAATCTTGATCCCTTATCCAAAATTAGAGAATACCAAGAAATGTGATTAGGTTTTAAAATCTTAACCATTTCCAAATCCCTTTTTACACTTTCAAAGTCTTGGCCAGGAAGATTTAGCATTAGGTCAAGGGAAAGATTATCAAACCCAGCTTCTCTTATCATGTGAATATCGCTAATAGCCCTCTCCCTGGTGTGGTTTCTTCCAATATTTTTTAAAACCTCATCATAAAAAGACTGAACACCCAGGGAAATCCTATTTATGCCAAGTTTTCTATAAGTTTTTAACTTTTCCATATCAAGGGAATTTGGATTTGCCTCAATAGTAAACTCTTTAATATCAGTCTTAAATTTAAAAATCTCTTCAACAATTTTTTCTATATGATTTGGCTCTATATAAGAAGGAGTTCCTCCTCCAATATAGATAGAATCAATAATTACATCCATTTTTTCCCTATAAAGCCTAATTTCTTTTATGAGATTACCTACATAAGGCTCTATCCAGTTTTCAAGATTTGGAAAGGCGGCAAAATCACAATAATAGCACTTTTTTTCGCAAAAAGGTATATGGATATAAGCCCCTAGCTTATTCATTTTCATTTCCTTCTTCGATTAAAACAAGTGTGGCTTGAGACCTGCTTATGATTTTAAAATCGACTCCTTTTTTTATTCTAAGGGCATCCGCTGGAAAATATGTGTACTCCTTATTGGCAGAAATAATTCTGACCCTGCCCTCAATTACGACTATATAGCATGTTTTATTTAAATTTCTATATTCAAATTCATCTTCTTTTTCAAAATGAAGTCTCTTTATTGTTTCTCTTTCAGATTTTAAAACTAACTCTTCTCTAGGTTTTGTTTTTTTCTTATTCTCTACCTTTCCAGTTTTATTTGAAAAATAATCTTCCTTGGTGAAAATTGTCTGATGAGTTGGCTCAAAATTCCCCATTGCTAGCTTAACAACATGGCTGCCATAATAGGCAAAGCCAAGCTTTTGCTGGAACCATCTTGATTTGAAATTGCCCCTAAAATATCCTGCAGAAATATAATCAAGACCCAAATCTTCAAAGGCATATTTCATGACGGCTTTCACAGCCTCAGTCATTATTTTTTGCCTGTGAAAGTCTTCGCTTAGTACAAAACCAATTTCCTTGCCCTTTTTATCTGCAAACTCTTTATAAAATTCAGAATCTACAGGATGTAGACCGATAGAACCAATAACCTTGCCATCTTTTTCTATGGCAAGGACATCCTTGTTTTTCTTAAATTTCTCTAATACTTCTTTGCTATCCTCAATAGACCTGTGGTGTGGCCAGCCTGCCATTTCACCAAGCCCAGGGGTTTTAGCATAGTCATATAGATCTTCTAGATCATTATCATTAAAGGCTCTTAGAACTAGCCTGTCAGTTTTTATTACTAAGTCTGTAAAATCAACTTTAATATCCATTAGAACTCCTTATCTGTTATAGAATTACTATACAATAATGGAATTTATTTTAAAATTTTGTAAGATATGATTAAGTGAATTGTCTACTATATGAAGGAGGAGCCGTGGATATAGAAAAAATTTATAGGATATATTTTGACGACTTATATAGGTTTTTGCTATATCTGTGCAAAAATAAGGAAGTCGCCCAGGATATTTGCTCGGAATGCTTCATAAAATCTATGAAAAATATAGAAAATATCGAAGACTCAAAAGTAAAATCTTACTTATTTCAAATAGGGAAAAATACCTATTACAACTATTATAAGAAAAACAAGAGAATTTTACTAACAGAAAATATCGAAGATTTTGACCTAGCTTTGGAATCTTTTGAGAAAGATTTACTTAATGAAGAAAAACTTACTAATTTAGAAAAATCTATAGAAAATCTAGAAAATCCCTATAAAGATGTTGTTAAGTTAAGACTTAACGACCTGTCTTTTAAGGAAATCGGAGAGATTTATAAAAAAGACCAAAATTGGGCCTGTGTTGTCTTTTACAGGGCCAAAGAAAAACTAAAAATTTTAATGGAGGATTATAATGAATAAATGCAATATTATAAAAGATTTACTACCCTTATATAAGGAAAACCTCTTAAGCGATGAATCAAAAATCTATGTCGAAGAACATTTACAATCTTGTCCAGACTGTGAAAATCTTTTAAAAAATCAAATTGAAATTGAAAGTAAGAATACAAAACCACTTGATTTTGTAGAAAAAAGGATAAAAAAAGAAAGTAGATACTTTACTTTGGCTGTCGTGGCCCTTCTAGGATCTATTTTTATTTTTATCATATCCTACCTAAATACTCCAAGGCATATTGAGTATGACAAGGACTTATATAAAGTTTATAGGAACGATAAAATATATACTGTGGAATTTAATGACTTGGTAAGTGGAATTGATTACACTGATACAGAAGACGCCATCTACCTTGATGCTTATAGTACAAAATATGACGAGATTTTTAATAAAAGAAGGCTACGAAAATCTTTAACTTTCCATAAGGATAATTTTAAAACAGTTCTATATCAAAACCACGATTCCATGCCAAATATGGTAATCGGATCTGGCGAAATCCGTCAAACTCTCCTTCCAAAATTGGTCTTCGGTTTATATGCCTGGATGTCAATCATTGGATTTTTTGTAATAGCTATTGCCATATTTTTACAAGAAAAACTCAGAAAAAAATCCATAAGTTTAGTGGTAAAAACTCTCCTAATAGGAGCACCCCTATCACTTTTCTTAGGTATAATTTCTATAAAAGGTTTTAATACAGCGACCTACTATCCAATGTCTGATTTTAAATATATTGCCTTCTTATCTTTAGGAATCTATTTGTTTTTGATCTTCCTAAGCATTGCAAGAGACCAAAAAAGGATGTGAAATTCACATCCTTTTAAAATACTTATTTTTATTCGTCATCTAATTTTAGTACTGATAGGAAGGCATCTTGTGGTACTTCGACGTTACCAAGTTGACGCATCTTCTTCTTACCTTCTTTTTGTTTTTCAAGAAGCTTTTTCTTTCTTGAAATATCCCCACCGTAGCATTTTGCTATAACGTCTTTTCTTAGAGCTCTTACGGTTTCTCTTGCTATAATCTTACCACCGATGGCTGCCTGGATTGGAACAGCAAATTGTTGTCTTGGAATTTCATCCTTAAGTTTTTCAACAATTCCACGACCTCTAGCATAGGCAGAATCTCTATGAACAATAAGAGAAAGTGCATCCACATTTTGTTCATTGATAAGAATATCAAGTTTAACAAGGTTTGACTCAACATAGTCTGTCACTTCATAATCAAGGGAAGCATAACCCTTTGTTCTTGATTTTAGGCTGTCAAAGAAGTTGTAAATTACCTCGCTTAGAGGAATCTTATACTTGATTGAAACCCTAGTTTCGTCGATATAGGTCATATTAATTAATTCGCCGCGTCTTGATTGAGCAAGGTCCATTACCTGACCTATATAGTCTTTTGGAGTAATTATCTCAGAAATTGTCATAGGTTCCTTGATATAAGCAATTTCAGTTGGGTCAGGGAAATCATTAGGGTTTTGTAGTTCCTTCTCATTTTCATCGCCCTTAAGCTTAATTCTATAAATTACAGATGGAGCTGTAGCGATGATATCAAGGTCGTATTCCCTTTCAAGTCTTTGAGTAATGATATCCATGTGGAGAAGTCCCAAGAAACCTGCCCTTAGACCAACCCCAAGTGCTTGAGAGTTTTCTTGTTCAAATACAAGGGCAGCGTCATTTACCTGAAGTTTCTCAAGTGAATCCCTTAGTTTATCAAAAGATTCGCCCTCAGCTGGATAGATACCAGAATATACCATTGGGAGAACTTCCTTGTAGCCTGCAAGTGGCTTATCAGTTGGATTTTCTACTGTTGTAATCGTATCACCCACACGAGCATCCTTTACTTGTTTGATAGAAGCTTCTATAAAACCAACATCACCAGATCTTAATTCCTTAGTTGGTACTCTTCCCCTAGATGTATAACCAACCTGGTTTACTTCAAAAACCTTGCCGGTATTCATCATCTTGATTTCATCGCCTGGTCGAACTACACCTTCAAATACTCTTATATAACAAATAACTCCCACATAAGAATCGTAATATGAGTCAAAAATCAAAGCCTTAAGCGGTTTATCGTCATGGTCTTCTGGTGCCGGAACATTTTCTACAATATCTTCTAAAACATCCTCTATATTTAGACCAGTTTTTGATGAAACCAGTGGAGAATTATCTGTATAAAGACAAATATGGTGTTCAATCTCAAGTTTCACCTCATCAACCCTAGCACTCGGCAAGTCGATTTTATTTAAAACTGGTAGAATCTCAAGGTCTTGTTCTAAGGCAAGATAGGTATTAGCAAGGGTTTGAGCCTCAACACCCTGACTTGCATCTACGACAAGAATTGCACCCTCACAAGCCTTTAATGACCTTGAAACTTCATAATTAAAATCCACGTGGCCAGGAGTATCAATAAGGTTTAGGTCATATATTTTACCATCCTTGGCCTTGTAGTGGATCTTGATTGACTTTAATTTAATTGTAATACCACGTTCTTGCTCAAGCTCCATATCATCAAGCATTTGCTCTTTTATATCTCTTTGGCTAATATTTTCACTTTTTTCAATTAGCCTATCAGCCAAAGTAGACTTTCCGTGGTCAATATGAGCAATAATTGAAAAATTCCTAATATTATCTTTTTTCTTAATCATATAACTCCTACTAATCTAATTATCATATGGTTTGTTGTCAATAAGACTTGCATCAGCAAAAGGATAAATTCTTGCAAACGCATGGCCTACGATTTCTTCTTTATAAATAGCACCGAAATCTCTTCCATCATTTGAGTTATCCCTATTATCACCGAATACTAGATACTCATTATCTCCTAAAATCCAACCTGATTGCTCTGTGTGGGCAACAGTTTCATCAACTGCTACATATTTCTCTTCTAGTTTCTCACCATTGACAAAAACGTCACCATCTATTATCTCAACCAAATCACCAGGAAGGCCTATAATTCTTTTTACATAAAGCCTATTTGGAAAATCAGGAGCTTTCAATATTACAATCTCTCCCCTTTTATAATCCCTAAAGTGTTTGCCAATCTTATTAACCATCAGCCAATCTCCATCATGAAGGGTATTTAACATAGATTTGCCCGAAACAATCGTAGCGTCAATTATAAATTGCTTTACAAAAAATGTAATAGCAAGGGCAATAGCAATAGTCTTAACCCAGTCCCAAATAATATCTTTTATCGAATCTTCTTTTTTATTTTTAATACTTTCTTCCTTCATATCTAACCTCTCATTTCTTATTAATTATATACTAACTAGGCCCATTTCTCAAAAAAATACTAATAATAAATAAAAACTTGAGCTTTTTAATAATTTATGGTAGAATACATAAGTCAAGCAAAATGAGAAGCGAGGTGAAAAGAAAATGGCAAATATTAAATCAAGCTTAAAAAGAATAGACGTTGCTAAGAGAAATACACTTAGAAACAAAGCTAGAAAATCAGAAATCAAAACTTACATCAAAAAGTTCGAAGCTCTAGTAGAAGCAGGCAACCTTGATGAAGCAAGAGAAATCTTTAAAGTTGTTGACAAAAAGCTAAAACAAGCTGAAAGCAAAAATGTTATCCACAAAAACAGAGTAGCAGCAACAACATCAAAATTAGCAAAAAAATTAAACGCATAAGAAAATGAGTGATAATCAGTACTGGATCCTAACATATGACTACTGATAATCACTCATCTCTATTATTAAAATTAATTTGTATCAAAAAAGAGTGGAACACCCACTCTTATTTTATTCCCACAAAAGCAATGAGTTTCATGAGTTCATCTCTTATATCAAAGGCTTCAGACTTTGACCTTATTTCCATATCCAAAAGCCTATCACTTATATCTATTAGCTCATCTAAAGTATAATTTCTAATATTTGCCTTTGCTTTTCTTAGCTCAAAACTTCCAATTTTAGCAGATTTCATTATAAAAGAGTCATTGAAATTAGCTTGACTTAGGCTTTTAACAGCTGTTAATATCCTAAATTGCCTTATTAGCATGTGGTAGATCATAAAAAGGTCTTCGCCTGTTCTTTCCATGGCCAGGAATATATTCATGGCTTCTTTTAGATTTTTGCTCGAAATCGCATCTGTAAGGTTAAAAATATTAAGGTTTAGAACCTGGTCTAATTGGTCAGCTATGTCTTCCTTTGTGATTACTTCCTCAGTCGAATTTGAAATTATTTTATCGACTGAATTTACAACCTCAAAGAGGTCTATTTCGCTATTATAAGTAAGATATGAAAACCTATCTATTATCTCATCTATATATTGGTTTGAGATTTTTTTCTTATTTTTTATAAATCTCCTGCCAATAAAAGACTTAAGCTCCTTGTTATTTAGCCTATCTATTTCAACAAGAGTGGCATCTTTTTTTACAGCTTTATAAAATTTCCCCTTAAAGGGAACTTTATCTGAAAAAATTAAAAATGTTGCATAGCTAGGAAAATCCTTAAGGTCTTTTCCTATATTATCTAAAATTTCCTTATAATTTTTGACGCCATCCTTTGACAAATCAATATTTTGCCAAATTATTACTTTCTTATCCTCCATTACTGGATAGGTTTCGTAAGAGTTTTTTATGGTATCAAAATCAGTCTCACCCTTAATTTTTATTAGGTTGAAGTCTTTTATATTTACAACTCTTTCTGCTTCTTCTATAATAGTTGTATTTAGATATTCTTCCTTAGAATCAAACAAATACACGCCCGAAGTTTTATGAGAAGTAAAATCTTTGAAAAATTCTATATATTTCACCTAAAAAACCCTCCTTTCAAATATTTTTCTATTTTTACCCTATTTTTGTAAAATTTTATCATAACAAGGCCATCTGTTTGGGTATTGTATTTTGGAATACCTTCCACATTTGCCAAAACTTCCTTATTGGGATGGCCATAGGTATTGTTTCTGCCTGCTGAGATCAAAACTAAATTTGGGTCTACTTTTTTTATAAATTCTCTAGAGCTTGAAGTAGCCGAACCGTGGTGAGAAAGTTTTAAAATATCTGCACTAATATCTAAACTATCTTCAAATTCTTTTGATAAGTCACCTAGACTAAGGATACTTGTACCCCTAATATCAATAAGAAGGCCAAGGGACTTATCGTTAGCATCTGAGGCTTCATCTGCCCCATCAAAGATACAGTAAATCATTCCATCTGATAATTTTATTTTATCATTTTCTTTCATTATTTTAGGCCCATATTTTTTCTTAAATTCTTCAGTCACTTTATCGTCTGTAATAATATTTTTTATCCTTATATTTTCTCTTAGAATATCAAGATTTCCCGCATGGTCATTATCTTCGTGGCTTATAAAAACTGCTTCAATTTCCTTTATTCCCAAGCTTTTTAGATAAGGTACTAGGATTTTTTCTCCCGAATCATAGTCCTTATATTTAGGACCTCCTACATCGACCATATAGTATCTGCCCCTATCATTTAATAAAAAAGCATCACCCTGGCCTATGTCTATCATTTGATATTCTATAGGTCTATCTAGGCCTCTTACTATTATTGATAGCAAAACTATAGACAAGGAGACTTTTATAAATTTCCCTAGGTGCTTTTTATTTCTAATATTGGCAAATACCAAGATGATAACGAAAAGACAAATGCTAATAAAGATACTTTCTGCCCTGAAATCTATAGAAAAAAGTCTTGTCTGAGATAAAAACTCTGTCATATTTAATATTGAACTTATCATCATATCAAGGATTATAAAACCTGGTTTTAATAAAATCCTAAATAAAGGATATAAAAATATTAGTCCAAAAATTATATACATAGAAATTTCAAAAACTGGGACTATTAGTAGGTTTGCAAATATGGATAGGAAGTTATAATACCTAAAATAGTATACTCCAAAAGGCAATACTCCAAATTGGATGCTTGTAGAAAAGGCTAGCCTATCCCATATAAAACCTTCTTTAAAATACTTTTTGACCCTAGGATAGATTTTAAAAATCGTAAGCATAGTCATAAAAGATAAAACAAAACCAGTATTTAAGATTGCAAAGGGATTGATAAATAAAATTATAATGGCTGCAACTATCAAGGCTTTGACCCTATCAACGCCTCGCCTTAAAATAAATCCCAAAAATGAAATTGTATTTACAATCAAAACTCTTAAGATTGAATAAGAAAATCCTATTATATATCCATAAACAAGGGCAAGGCTAAGTGAAATCATCATAGATTTCTTATAAGAAATTCTTAAATTCGAAAAAATAAAAATTAAAAAAGTTATAAGTAAATCTGTGTGAAAACCTGATACAGCAAGGATATGAGCAAGACCAAGCTTATTGACTTCTGTTTTATCAAAGAGACTGTCGGCAAGAATTACAGATATTACAAAATCTGCTGAATCTTTTGACAAATTCTCCTTAAAAATCCTATTTACATAAGTCGTAAAGTTACTTCTGATAGATAAAAATATATTTTTTGATCTTTGTCTTGTTATTTCATGATCTAGATCTTTGCTTTTAAACTCAAGCCCAACTCCCTTTGATATGGCATATTTCCTGTAGGAAAATAGATTGGGATTTGTATTTGTATTTACAAGTCTTAAATCTCCCCTAGCCCCTATCTTATCTCCTATATCAAAATCAGCCTCCTCAAACATAAAGGCTTTTTTGTTAATTTCGTCAATCTTTATTGTATACCTATAAGAAGAGCGGCTCATTTTTTTATCTATAATAGTAAAATTTATTTTTACATTAGAGCTTTCTTTAGGATTTATCATAGAAAATTTAAAAGATGCCATAGAAAATCCTAATAGAATTGCCAGAAAAAATATGGCATAATCCTTATTTTTTCCATAAAAAAATAAGGAAATTATTCCTAGCGGTAAGGCTAAATAAATAATATTTAAGTTTTCAAAGTTGATAAAGCATGTAATTCCAAGGATTAGGCCTAGGAGAACATAGGCAATTCTTTTTTTCATAAAAACCTCTATTTAATTATATCATATGATATAATAGATTAGAGGTGAAAAGATGAAAATTTATGAAAAATATCCAGAAATTCTTAATTTCAAAGCAAAAATAATAGATAAAAAATATAAAAATAATATTAGCCAAATACTTCTTGAAAATAGTATTTTTATTCCAAGTAATGATTTTTTAATTGACGATTACAAAACTGCTGGTGGACTTGAAGTTCTTGAAGTTAAAGAAAATAAGGGCAAGGATTTAATATCTGTCAAAGGTAAATACGAAAAAGATACAATTGAACTTGTTGTAGATAAAAAACTTAGGTACAGAAATCTTTATTACAATACTGCCTACATACTCTTTCAAATTTTCCTAGAAGGTTTTTATGGCAATATAAAAACAAACCTGTTTTTGAGCGAAGATAGGGCCTATATCACCCTTAATAATTACACATCTGATCTTGACCCAGATCTTTTCGATGAGATGATAAACTATGCCATAGACTCAAACCTTCCAATAACTACAAAGGCTGGAATTACAGAGGTAACCGGTCTTGGCACTGTGATTAATTCTTATATCAATTTTGATAATACTTATAAAATCAGAAGCTTTAAGGTCTTAGCTGTCAGAAAAGAAGGCAAAAATACTATCATTTCCTTTGCCGCTGGTAGATAAATATTTGACATTAATTTTATACTGCGGTAAATTATTAGAAATTTAAAGAAAGGAGAAAAGAAAAATGACAAAAATAAGAAATGTAGAAGACGCACGTAACTAGTAAGTAAGGATAGCTCCTTGACTTACATAAGAATAACAAGGAGGATGCCGACTATTTCGGCAATATGAAAGAATTTAAATTTTTGATGAAAAAGATGGCACATTTAGAGCCAATCATGTTTTTACTAATCGCACTTTACGGTCTATTTGTAGGGATCAAACCCTTCTTATGGATTATTTCACCTGCCTATATC
>CAUPHU010000016.1:0-17086 GCA_963511095.1 uncultured Anaerococcus sp.
GCCAATGCGCTCTAGTATTAATTGTACCGATATATCGCCTAAGCTTCTACCTGAGATATGAATTTTATTATTGGCCCTGGTTAGGACAAAGCTTGCCATTACTCCCTTGATATTAAGTAGATCGTCAGCAGCCTGGCTAGCTATCAGAGTAGATCCATCAATTTCCCTATTGAAATGGGCTATGGCTATAAAATCATTTACCATAAATGAATCTGCTATTACTTCTGACTTATATTTTACAATCTCAAAGTCATCCTTAAACATCCTCTTGATGTAGACTGAATCTGCACCCCATCTTTTAAGAATAGAGGCAGCTTCAAAGGTTCTGACCCCGGTTTGGTAGACAAAGTTTTTGGTATCAACTGTAATACCAGCTAAAAGTGATTCTGCGACAGGTGTTCTTGCCTTAAAGTTTTCGTCCAAATAGGATAAAATCTCTGTTACAAGCTCTGATGCAGATGAGGCATAAGGCTCTATATAAGAAATTGTTGCATTTTTTATATAGTCTTTTCCCCTTCTATGATGGTCTATTATAAAGATATTATCTGTTTTGTCAAGAAGGGCTGGCCCTTCGGTTGAATTTTTCCTGTGGTTGTCTGTCACAATTATTAGCGAAGATTGGTTGATTGTCTTAAGGGCTTCTTCCTCAGTTAGGATATGATCTTTAAGCTCTTCTAATTCTTCACTTACCCTTGCATACATATTTTCAATTGGCTTTGTGACTTCATTTAAGATTATAAAGGCATTTTTGCCCATAGACCTTGCCCCTTCGTAGACACCGAGGGCTGAACCAAAGGAGTCCATGTCTGGGTTGTTGTGGCCCATGATATAAATATCTGAGCAAGTTTCCATCATCCTCTTTAGGGCTTGGGATATAACTCTTGACCTTACCTTAGAGGTTTTTTCGATTGCCTTAGTCTTTCCGCCAAAGTATTCGTAGTTGTCTTCAAGTTTGACTACAGTCTGATCTCCCCCACGTGATAAGGCAATATTTATCGCATCTCTTGAGTCTGTGTAAATTTCTGTAGGATTTGCTCCCGCTATGCCGACCCCAATAGATAAGGTTGGTGGGATGGAATTACCTAATTCTATATCCCTCACCTTATCAAGGATTGAAAATTTGTCGTCGTGGATTCTCCTATAGTCCTTAAACTCACTTAGGACCATGTACCTATCGTTTTCGTATTTTCTAATTAGGCAGTCGTATTTTTTGAAATATTCATTTATTACCCTGTCAATTTCTCCCAAGACCTGGGGTCTTGTATCTGAACTTGCAGAGTTTCTAATATCTTCGTAGTTATCAATAAAGACCGAATAAAATACCAGTCTTTTTTCCTTAAATAATTTTTTGATTGATTCGTCATAGGTATTATCAATACCATACAAAAATGTTTGGCCACCCTTGTGGTCATCATCAAAAATTGTTGAATAATAAAACTGAATGACTTTGCCTGAAATATTCACGTTTTGAGATGTTCTAATCTCTTCATTATCAAATTCTATCT
The DNA here is from genome assembly GCA_963511095.1 of uncultured Anaerococcus sp. Classification (GTDB taxonomy): domain Bacteria; phylum Bacillota; class Clostridia; order Tissierellales; family Peptoniphilaceae; genus Anaerococcus. The sequence continues at coordinate 1,506 of CAUPHU010000016.1, forward strand.
CAGAAAAATCTGGGATTATCTTATCGATTTCCGCACTAATTAAGGTTTCTTCAGGAAACAAGTCCCTAAAAAATGAGTTGTGCCATTTTATTTTCCTATCGTCTTCTACTATGGCAATTGGAAAAGGCATCTCAAAGACAACATTTTTTGTAATTGAGTCGAAAGAATAAGATACATTATCCACATATTTTTGAAGCTCTTTTGCCTTAGTTGAATTTATACTATTCAAAAAGAAGTATAAGATAACTGACAGCAAAAATCCAATAGTTCCCAAAGTTTTGTTATAATAAAAAACTACTATAGATGCTAAAAGCGGGAAGGCCATTATTAAAACTATATTAGGCATGCTAATAAATTTCTCATTATTTTTCATTTTTCCTCCTTCTTCTAAAATCTATAAATATGTCCAAAAATCCAAATAAAGCTAAGGGCAATACTAGGACTTGAAGTAGTATCAGTATAAAAAACCATTGGAAAGCCCTGCTTAGTGGAAGCTTGGAATTTCTTAAGATATAATCAAACAAACTTGCTCCGTTTATGGCAAAGAAAGCAAAGTTTATAAAAATAAGGTTGATTAAGATATAAATCTTATCTACACCCCACTTGCTTGCTAAAAAATAAATTACAGCTTCTATTAGAAAGATAAGAGCGAGTCCCTTAAAATTCATTCTTAAATCATCTAAATTTGTAATATCAAGGTAAGCTTCATTCCTATAAGCCAAGTAGTTTCTAATAATCTTAACTGCAATTATTGAATAAATAAGGCTTATGGCCGCAAGTACAGCTGGATAGGCCGCAACCGAATACCTATATACATCTAGGTCAAGATCGTAGGGATAAGCCTTTTCAAAATTCGCCTTAAGATTTATTGCCAAATCTTCTATATTTGTCTTTTGAACAAGCATCTTATACTTATATAAAAATATAAAAACAAGACTTGCTATAATAAATCCTGTTATAATCTGACTCTTATCAGTCCCCTTAATTGCAATCGGGATAATAAAGCCGATAGATATAAGTACTAGGGGCATGAAGGCTAGGGTCATTTGGTCTTTGTCTATAAAAAACAAGCCCATGAGGTAGGTACCACATGCCCCCAACAAAAAGCTTATAAGCCCTTCATTAAAGTAAAATATTGCAAATAAAATAGGTATTAGACCTATAAATATCATGCTAGTTTTTGATAAGTATAAGCTTATAAGGCTTAAGGCTATGACAAATACTGGTTCTATAATCCTATTTATTTTATTTCTTTGTGTCATATATTCTCCATATAAAAATCTAATAATTTTTATCTATACTATTTTACTTTAAAAAGGAATTTAAACAATCTTTAAAAGTTCATAAGTCTTTAATCTCTAAAGCTATGGGTCTTCTTATCTAGGAGTTTTCTTGAGTCAAAAAGCCTTATAGATGCCTTTGAAATATAGTAGGCCACAAAATATAAGATTAGCGAAACAATTAGAACTACCATGACATTTCCCATAATAAAAGTCGAATTTTCTATAAACAAAGAAATTATCAAGTAGGATGTCCAAATTGAGTAGAAGCTGTGAAATGCAAGAGTCCTGTAGATTGACTTATAGTCGGTATATTTTCTTATAAGGAAAAAGGTCGTAAGATCTGTCAAAATCCCTGCTAAAGCCACAGCCAAGGCTCCAAATATTGTTAGCCTTAATAAAATCAGGGCCAAAAGGCCCATGGTTATAGATATTGTTCCAATTTTCTTTGTTTTTAGGACTGCTGCTGTTAGGACAAAGGTAAAAAGCGGCGTTGTAAAAATTACCCTAGATCCTGGTATTGGGAAAAATCTACTCATTATATAAAGGATTTTTCCAAAAACATACATCAAGGCTATGGCTATTGCCATAAAACTTATATCTTTTATCCTAAACTTTTTCATAAAATCTCCTAAGCGTATGAGTGAAGGGATGGTAAAAGGGTATTTACTCCAACATAGGTGAATATAACGCAAATAAATCCTACGATTGCAAAAATTGCTGCTCTCTTTCCTTCCCAACCCCTTGACCTTCTAAGGTGAAGGTAGATTGAATAAATGAGCCAGGTTATAAAGGACCAAGTTTCCTTTGGATCCCAAGCCCAATACCTGCCCCAAGCTGATTCTGCCCAGATTGCACCAGTAATCATAACCAGGGTCAAGAAAATATAACCAAAGGCTATAATCCTATAGGCAATTAAGTCTAGTTGGTCCTTATTTGCTAGGTTTTTAGAAAAGAATTTGTCATCACCAAGTTTATCCCTATATAAATACATGGCAGAAATACCTGCCGCAACTGCAAAGGCACCATAAGATAGGATTGCAAGGGAGACGTGTACTGCTAGCCACTTAGAATCAAGTGCTGGCATAAGAGGTCTTACACTCCTATCACGCATGGCAGCGTAGCCTATTATTAAAAATAAGATTGGTGTTACGAAAGTACCCATTGCAAGGAGTTTATATTTTCTTTCGAAAATCAAATAGCAAAGGGCAATACCCCAGGCAAAGGCTGTTGCAAATTCGTATTGGTTAGAAAGCGGAATCCTGCCTGCGTTTACCCATCTTGTTCCGAGGGCTAGGGTGTGGGCTATAAAGGCTATAGTTAGGACATTTTTGCCCCTAAGTCCCCATTTTTCTGTTTTATTTACAAATAGTAGTATAAAAAGCACCATGGATACCAGGTATCCAAATAGGCTTATATAAAATAAAATATTTTCTAATTTTAGTAAGTTCATTTTTCTTCAATTTCTCCAATTATTTTATCGTATTTTTTGCTGTGAAGCTTGTCATTTTTGGCTTGTTTAATTCTTAGATAAGAATTTTCCCCATCATTTATTAAAATTACTTCCCTAGGATTGATATAAAAGGCTAGGTAGAGGCCGATTATTAAAAGAGCTGCGCCCGCTAGGGCAAATGGTGTAGCAGGATCTCTTGCAACTTGTACTAGGGTAAACATCTGTGGGTCTTTTATGAGGAAGGTATAATCTTCCCACTCAATAGGATCTCCTATATGGTTTAGACCCATATCAACCCTCACTCCGTCATAAAAAAGTGCATATAAAGTTACCGGATGATGAAGAAATGGTGATTTGGTCCTTGGTTTCATCATTGATTTCTCATCAAAGTCTGGATAGAAGTCTGCAAATTGGAGAGCGATTTTCTTATCTTCTGATATGAAAAAGTCTCCTTTATAGAGAAGCTTATCCTCAACTAACTTACCATCCTTATATAAAAGTGCATCGTAGGCCCAGCCTGTTGAGTTCTGGTAAACATTGAAATCTTTAAACCTAAAAGGCTTATTTACCATGGCAATGCCTTCTTCAATAGCCTTTCCGTCCTTATCAATAATTGAAAGGCTTGTGATATATTGGTCAACTGTGAAGTCTTCCCTAAATAAAACATCGTACTGATCTACTTTGATTTTGTAGTCTGAGTGTTCTAGTTCCATTACAGTTCCTGGCACGCCGTGGACAAATTCTTCAAAACCTTGGTACCTTCCATAGCCAAAGGCTAAGATTATAATTATCAAGGACAGATGGGTAAGCCAAGAGCCCATGTGGCCAATCTTGCCATCAAATTTGTAATAAACTTTTTTGCCGTCAATTTGTGTTTCTTTATAATCTTTAATCTTAAGCTTTTCAAAGATAGATAAGTCATCATTTTTAATCCTAATCCAAGACTTATAATTTTTGACTCTTGGCTTAAGTTCTGGGTCATTAAATGATTTTTCAAAAATCGTTTTGAATCGGTTTACACTGCATAAAAACAAGTTTATCAATAAAAGACCTGATAAAAGTATGTACCACCAAGCAAAGTAGACATTGTCAAAGTCGCAGGCTAGGATAATTTTTGCCATAGCCGGACTATAAGAATTAAGGTAGAATTCCTCTACATTTCCCTGGGGAATGACTGTTCCTATTATGGATAAAAGTGCAATTACCACCAGGAGAATGATTCCTGTCTTCATTGAATAAAAGCTTTTGATTATTTTTTCTAAATATTTTTTCATAATTTCCCTTAAAAGCAAATGGACTCCGGAGAGTCCATCTTAGCTTTTTTATTCATACTTATTTAAGATTTCTAGGCCTTCTTTTACTAATTCTTCTGCCTCATCTAGGTTTTGGTGGGCTTTCTTAGAATTGTGGAAGCCTTCGCCGTTTTCAACCCATACAAAGTCCCATTTGAATTGAGCATGTCTATGAATTTCTTGTAGCTTAGCCTTATCTTCTTCTGATAAGTCCCCAGCTTTCACGTGTTTAGCTAAAAGGTCTACGAATTTTTTAAGCTCATCACTTACTTCGTTTGTCCTATCAAATACACCTTGTTGAACTTCTTCAACCCAAGCTATTATCTCGTCTTCGGTCTTATTAGCGTGGCAAGATAGGCATGAATTCTTGATTCCTTCTTTAGATTTGAGTGGACTTGTCCAGTGGTGAGACTTAAATTTCTCGCCCTTTTCGTTTTCTACTACTGGCATGTGACAATCTATACAAGAAAGTCCTGCTGCATCGTGAACTGATCCCATCATAGTCTCAAACTCTGGGTGTTGGGCCTTAAGTAGTTTGGCACCTGTTTCTGGGTGTTCCCAGTCAGCAAAGTCTTTTTCATCGTAGTATTTTAGCATATCATCAGTTTCAAATCCATATTCGTAAGGAAGAATTACTTCTTTTGTTTCTGGATCTAGGTAGTATTCTACGTGACATTGGGCACAAGATAGGCTGTCTACCTTGGCATTATTTGCATTTACATTACCCTTGTCAATCTGTTTTTTGAAGTGGTCTCTTGTAACTTGGATTGTACCAATATCGTCTAAGTGGCAGTCAGCACATGAAATTGTCTGCATGGATGGATTGGCATTTACAAATTCGTCAAAGTCCATGCTATTTACATCAATTCCATCTTTTTCAAGAGCTGCCACAAAGTCAATTGTCTTACAAGCAAGACATGACGCACCTGGCTTTGGTCTTTCTGTATTTATAACATCTTCTAGGGCGTAGGTGTGGCCTCTTGCCCTATCGTATTGTATAGCAAAATCGTAGCCGTCATAAAATGTTCTTAAATTTGGATGGGTTTCTAGATAGTCAACTTGGACAGAACCACCAAATTTTGTTTCGCTCATATCTGCATTTGCTTGGTATGTAGCATATATATCTGGATATGTATCTTTGTAGTCTTCTACAGTTTTGATCTCTTTATCGCCTGCACAAGAACTTAGGCCGATTGCTAGAGCAAATGTAGATAAGGCCAACAATATCTTCTTGTTCATATTCTCCTCCTTTTAATATTAAATATAAACGTCCTAATGATTTCGTATTATACTTATCTAATATATATTATAAACTATTTATCAAATTTTGGCAACAAGGTTTTCCCTCTTAGATTTATTTATCAAAGCCTCTTAAGAATGGTATAATTATGATAAGGAAGAGTGAGGACTTATGGATAAAAAGGAAATTAAGGATTTTGATATTTCAATCATTTCAGACCCACATGTCTTAGATGAGTCCTTGATTGGTAATACCGAAAGTTTAAAAAAAGAATTAAAAGTTGAAAGAAAACTAGTTGTAGAAAGCGAATACCTATTTAAAAGGGCCCTTGATCTTGTAAATGAGGCCATGTGCGAATTTTTGATTATATCTGGAGATATTAGCAAGGAAGGCGAGCTTGTTAGCCACAAAAAGGCAGCAAGTCTCCTTAAGGATTGGAAAAGCAAGGATCCTAAGAGGAAAGTTTTCCTAATTCCTGGCAACCACGACATAAATTCAAAAAGAGCCTATAACTATAAGCTAGATCAGAGAACACCACCAACAAGCCCAAAAGATTTTTTCGAAATTTATAATTTTGTCTATAAAGACGAGTCTGTCTTAGAGCTTTATAAAGACTCTGATATTTTTAAAAACTATCTAGAAAAAGTAAATAAAAAATACGACAGAAACAAAGAGTATTCCTACTATGCCAACGGCTATTTTTCTTATGTAACCAGGGTTAAGAAAAACTACAAATATGACAATGGTCTAACAATAATTATGATTGACTCATCAATTTATTCTGCAGATAGGTCACAAAAACACAAGGACGGTGTCAATAACGTAGTCGGTTCTGTCTCAAAAGACCAACTAAGATGGGTCGTAGATAAGATTGATGAAGCCAAGGCAAGAAACGATATGGTGATTTGCGTATCCCACCACGCCTTCATCCCAAACTTTAGAAACCAAGAGCTGGTCTTCTCACCTTTTATTATAAAGGAATACAAGGATAAGATAGAGGATTCTGATCCAAGGCTTAACAACAAAACTCCTATCGAAGTTTTGGCTGATAATGGGGTCAAATTTATCTTTACTGGCCATCTTCACGAAAATGGGACAGCAAAATTTGTCTCAGAAGAAGGAAATGAAATTTATGACATTCAAACAGGATCAACTATTACCTATCCCCTTCCAATTAGGCATATCAAAATCGAAAACAAATCAGGTGACCGCCACGGTTTTGAAATTGTAATCAAAACTGAGCTTATAAAAGATTTTTCCTACAAAGACGAAAATAAAGAAGAAATTGTAATAGAAGATGCGAGTCTTCACACCCTCCAAAACCAACTTTCTCTCAAAGATGTAATTTCAAATTATATAAGGATTCAAGCCAACAATCCAAAACTTGATGAACTCGATGTAAAAACTGAAATCATAAACCAAATAAGTGCATCAACTGGCATAAAAATCCCTTATGAGGGCTATATGGACGGGCTTGTTTTTCCTAATATCAGCCATAAATTTCCAATGAAGAAAGCCTTTATAGGAATTATTGACCTTATAGAGCAAAACAGCACGCATTTCATTATAGTAAAGGCTATAGGAAATAGGATGATTGTAAGTTCCAGAGCCATTGAAGAAGCCTTGGATGTAATCTTTAGGCAGATTGGACGAGATATTCTCTATCCTCCACTTATGATATATTTTATAGAAAAAATCCTAAATAAGATTTTCAAAATGCCAATAGATGATGAAGGCCACAACTTTTATGACTTTGCTAACTTCATCTACCAATACAGGACAAATGATATCGAAAGGCCAAAGTATGTGGAAGATATGATTGATAAGCTAAACGACCACACCTTTAATATCATAGATACAACAATTGATTATGCAGCAGATGAGATAAACGAAGCCTTCGACTATGTCACAAGTAATATCAAATTTATAAAATACGGGTCAAAAAATAGGTTCTATGATGACCTTATTAAAACCCAGGGCCTTACTTCAAATCTTACCTACAAATACCTAAGACATAGGGTTGATACCTTAAGAGACCTTTTAGATTTCTTCTCGAGATTTATAACTAGAAAGTCCCACATTACTGGAGTAGATCTAGCCAAGGAAATTATCCACTCACAAATGGTTAGGAAATTTAAGATGAACATATCAGATAAGATGTTTGGACAAAAATCTCTTAGGAAATTTATCACTGATATGATTGGCGAGATGAATGAAGATATGGCAAAAATTTACCAAAACGATACAGACAACGATATAGATTATTATTTCAACTATATAGAATTCCATGATTCTGACGATTAAAGATAAAAAGAGCCTTTGCAAAAACGCAAAAGCTCTTTTTCTTTACCTATAATCTTCGTTTGAAAATTCTGGGTCTTGGGTGAAATTAAGACCTAGTTTTCTTAGAAGTGATTTTTGTGAATCATTTAGAATTACTGTTGAATGAGCATCCAAGCCCTTTAGTTTAGAAAGTTTTTCTATAGCCATATGGGTTAGGGGGTTGGTTGTTGCTGAAATTGAAAGGGCAATAAGCATTTCATTTACAGAAAGACTTGTCTCAGATCCCCCAAGTCCCTTTGTCTTAAGCTCTGATACTGGCTCAATTATATGAGGGGAAATTAAAAGTAAATCCTCATCAAGTTTAGCAAGTTTCTTAAGGACATTTAAAATACATGCTGATGGAGCACTTAAGAGGTCTGATTTTTTACCTGTGATGATGTCTCCATTTTCAAGTTCTATAGCGAAGGCTTCCCTCTTAGCTTGGATTGACCTCTTCCTTGCTTCTAGGGCAACTTTCCTATCATCAGCAGATATTTCTAGCTGGCTCATAAGCATTTGAATCTTATCTAGGGTGTGCTGGTTTTCCTTGGCCATTCTTAGGTCGATAAGGGTATTGTAATACCTTCTTATGATTTCTGATTTTGAAGCCTCTGTTGCCGCATCTTCATCTACAATACAAAAACCAACCATATTAACTCCCATATCAGTTGGTGATTTGTATGGAGACTTACCCATGATTTTTTCAAACATTTTCTTTAAAATAGGAAATGCTTCTACATCCCTATTATAAGAAACAGCTGATTTGCCGTAGGCTTCTAGGTGGTAAGGGTCAATCATATTTACATCATCAAGGTCGGCTGTGGCTGCTTCGTAGGCCATATTTACCGGGTGTTTTAAAGAGAGGTTCCATATTGGAAAGGTCTCAAACTTAGCATATCCTGCATTTACCCCACTTTCGTGGTCAAGATACATCTGAGAAAGGCAGGTAGCCATTTTTCCAGAACCAGGACCGGGACCTGTGACTACAACAAGAGGTCTTGTTGTTTTTACATGATCATTTCTACCAAAACCATCATCTGATATTATTGTCCCAAGGTCATTTGGATAGCCCTTGATATCATAGGTTTTGTAATTTTTTATACCAAGATTATCCAGGTATTTAGAATATTTAATAACTTTCTCTTGATCAGCAAATTGGGTAATGATGATTGATGATACATAAAAACCTGCATCTTCTAAGGTTTTTTTAAGCCTTATAGCTTCAGTATCATAAGATACACCATTGTCTCCCCTAATCTTTGTATTTTCAATATCTTTGGCATTTATAGTTATTATAATTTCAGTCTTATCTTTTAGTTTTGAAAGCATCCTCAATTTAGAATCCGGCAAAAATCCTGGCAAAACTCTGGATGCATGGGCATCGTCAAAAAGTTTGCCCCCAAATTCTAGGTAGAGCTTATCAAAATGGCTTATTCTTTCAAGAATTTTTTCAGATTGTTCTTTTATGTATTTATCATTATCAAAGGCTAATTTCACTTTTTCCCCTCCCTCTACTTTATTAATTATACCAATAGATTTCTAAAAAAAAATAAGACGCGATAATTTTGCGTCCTATTTTGTGATAATTGTTGCTGCCGTTTTAAATAAAATCTGGATATCAGTTTTGATCGACAGGTTTTCTATATATTTTAATTTTAGTTCAATTTTTCTTGGGAGGATTTTTTCTAGGTAAATCTTCTCGCTATCTTCTATAGAATTATAATATTCAGATTCATTCCTAAATTCTATGGAAGCATAATCTGTTATGCCAGGTCTTACTGCAAAGATTACGTCATAATAATTTGGATATAAGTCTACCATCTTTGGAGTTTCTGGCCTTGGTCCTACAAGAGACATATCACCTAAGAGTACATTTATAAATTGAGGAAGTTCATCTAGCTTCCACTTTCTTAGAAAGGCCCCAATTTTTGTAATCCTTGGGTCGTTTTTGACGGTGAGATTGTCAAGATTTTTATCTGCCCCCACCCTCATAGTCCTAAACTTAATTATTTTAAATGGCTTTTTATTTTTTGTGAGTCTTTCTTGCTTATAAAATACAGGTCCCTTTGAGTCAAGCTTAATAGATATTGCCACAATTAGCATTGGTAGAGCAATAATCACAAGGACTATTAGGGAAACTATTATATCAAAAAATCTCTTAAAAAATAAACTCGTCTTTTTTCTATTCAATTTTTCATAAATTAAGTCTTCGTTTACCTTTTTCACGTCTATCCTCAGTTTGAATAATCATTTTAATATTAAACTACAATTTTAATAATAGTCTAGTTTTCTGCTCCTTATTCTACTTCAGGCCAGCCTTCAGTTTTAAATTGATTGTAATCTTCATCTATCCAAAGAACTTCCGCCCCAACTTTTTTGGCAAATTCTAGACCTTCTTCATAACCTATTATAAATAGGTAAGTTGAGATTGTATCTGCTTCAGCTATATCGTCCATAATTACAGATACAGACCTCCATTTTGTTGATGGATACATGGTTTCTGGGTCTATGATATGGTGGTATCTTTTGCCATCTACCATGAAATATCTTTGGTAATCACCACTTGTAACTACAGATGTATTTTTAAGGCTAACTACAGAAGAATATGGCTCATCCTTATCTTCAAGGTTTGGATTTTGGATTGCTATCTTGTAGTAGGAGTTTTCACTAGAAGGATTATCTCCAAATAAAACATCATCTCCACCTACAGATAGGATGCCGTGCTTGAGTCCTTCTTCCCTAAGTCTGTTAGCAATTATTTTTGTTGCATAGCCCTTGCCAATAGCTCCAATGTCAATCTGAACATCAGGATCAGAAATATAGACAGTATTTTTTTCTTCGTCTATTTCGATTGCATCTATATCCTTATGTTCACTTGCCTTTTTTAGGACACTTTCTTCAGGAATTTTGGCCTCATCTGGATTATTTACAGAAATCTCCCTTGCATCATGCCATAAGCCAAGTAAGGAACCCATGGCAATATTTATTTTCCCATCAGTTAGGTCATACATTTCTTTAGAATATTTTATAAGTTCAATTATACTTGGGTCAACCTCAACAGGTTCTTTTCCTGCATTTTCATTTATAGTTCTAAAGTTATTTACCCCATCAAAGCTGTCGTAAGAGTTGAAAAACTCATGATATTTCTTAAGCTCTTCATTTAAGACATCTGTATAATGTTTGAACTCTTCTTCATCTTCGGTATAAGCCATAAAGGTTGTGATTGTATCAAAGTATTCGTAGATTTTTTCGGTATGTTTTTCAAGACCAACTTGGTCATCATCTTCACTTGTGATTTTTTCTTCGTGATTTGACCTATCTTCATTTATAGCCTCTAGTTTCGGTTTTTCTATATTTTCTTTATCAGTATTATTGGCACAAGCCTGAAGTGTCATCGCTAGTGCCAATATCATAATTATTTTCTTCATATTTTGTTTATATTTAGGGTTTCCATGTCTCTATTTACTGGTAAACCTTCATCCTCCGCCCAACTTAATAATACTCCTGCTGCAACCCTATCTCTAAAATCATTCCACTTGCCTTCAAGGCCCAGTTCATAGACTGTGTCTAGAAATTCTGCACTAGGTGAGATAAATTCAGCATTTTCTATAAAAGCATCTCTATCACGCCTATCAAGACTTGATATAAATGCATCCCTTATATCGCTATTGTCTATTTCACTTGTTCCTGGCATTAAGATGTATTTTTCAACATCTTGATCTATATCTATATAAGATTCTTCTATGTCTTCTCTTGTTTCAATCTCTTTATTTATCCTTATAAAATCAAGAGACTCTGTGTTTAACCACATATTTTTAAGATATGTGTCCTCGTCTATCAAGGTCCATTTTTCAACTAACCAAGATAGGTTGATTGGTTTTCTGTCTTTCATATTTCTTTTATCTTAAAGATTGCAGCTTCATATTGCCAAAGCTCCAACCCCAGATTGTTTCCTTTCTTAACTTCTACTTTTCTATCTGCTTTTCTATATTCACCGTATTTGTCTGATAAGGAATTGAAAACTTCCTCAAAAACGACATCTTCATCGTAATAGATTTCGTAATTTCCATGGTAAACATTGGTCATATTTAGTACAACCAAAAACCTGTCATCGTCGGCTATTCTCTCGTAGGCAAAGACTGAATTTACATTATCATCTACTACCTTCCACAAAAAGCCCTTCTCCTCATAGTCGTACTTGAAAAATGCCTTTTCTTCCTTGTATAGCTTGTTTAAATCCTTCATAAATTTATTATAAGAATTGTGAATTGGATAAGACAAGTAATCCCATCTTATTCCGACATTTTCGTTCCATTCTTCAAAGCTTGCAATTTCATTGCCCATGAAGTTTAGGATTTTGCCTGGATGGGTCATTTGGTAGGTCATTAAAAGCTTAAGCTGTTTAAACTTATCTTCATAACCCCCATTCATCTTATCAACCATTGATTTTTTGAGATGAACTACCTCATCGTGGCTAAGTGGTAAGAGGAATCTCTCATTATAATAATAATACATGGAGAAATTGATATTTGATTGGTAGTTATGGCGGTTTACTGAATCTACCTTAAAATATCTCAAGGTATCATTCATCCAGCCCATATCCCACTTATAATCAAAACCTAAGCCGCCCTCACTTACAGGATGGGTTACCTTTGGATAATCCGAAGAATCTTCTGCGATTCGCATTACATTTGGGAATAAGTTTTCTAAGGTTTCGTTTAGGTTTTTGATAAAGAAAATATTATCGTGATGAACTCCCCTGTCCTTATTTCCGTTGTAAAATACCATGTAAGATACAGCATCAATCCTGATTCCATCTAGGTGGAATTCTTCGATTAGGTAGGCCATTGAAGATTTCATAAAGCTCCTAACATGACCCTTTGAATAGTCAAAGTTGTTTGAACCCCATTCAGAATATTTAAGGTCCATATACTGGGATTCATACATAGCTGTCCCATCAAAATGGTCAAGACCATAAAAGTCTGATGCATAGTGGACTGCCACCACATCTAAGATTACACCTATATCGTTTTGGTGGAGTAGGTCTACAAACCTTTTGAAATCATACGTTGTACCGTACCTGTGACTTATGGCAAAAAATCCTGTCGATTGGTAGCCCCATGATGGGTAGAAAGGATATTCTGTAACTGGCATGATTTCAACATGGGTATAGCCCATTTCCTTGACGTGTCTAATTAGGCTGTCAACTATATCGAGGAAATTAACTTTACCAGCAAATCTCATAAAAGATCCTATGTGAAGTTCGTAAATATTAAGTGGCTTATCAAAGTTTTTAGACCTGTTTTTTACAAATTCATCATCATTAAATTCGTAGGAATCTTCTACAATTTTTGAAGCAAAGTCGCCTTCTCCGTCCATGGCGTGAGCAAAGGGATCTGTTTTTTCCATCCAGTTTCCATCTTTAACTACTATATATTTATAGTAATCACCTATTTTTGCCTCATAAAACCCATAAAAATATCCTAGCTCGTCGTTTTTTATAAGTCTTTCGTTTTGCCAACCTGTAAAGTCGCCCTTTATATACATCTCGTCTGCATTTGGAGCATAGACCCTGAAAATATAGCCATCTTCATAAGGAATTGCACCCCAGATTTTATGTCCTATGGTTGAGTTTCCGTCTATATAATCTTTTATTTCTGCGTAATTTGTTGGTAAAATATTAACGTTCATTTGTATTTCCTATCATATTTTCTATATGTTTAGATAAAATTTCAATCCCCTTAATATTTTTTGCGCCTCTTGGGATGATTATGTCGGCGTATTTCTTGCTAGGTTCAACGTATTTTTCATGCATAGGTTTAACCTGCTCAATATATTGGGTCAGGCATGATTCGACAGACCTGCCCCTTTCTACAGTATCCCTTAGGATCCTTCTTTTTAGTCTGATATCGCTATCAGCATCCACAAAGACCTTGGTATCAGTGATTTCTCTGATTTTCTTTTCATACAAAACTAGGATACCTTCTATAAGGATAATCTTTTTTGCCCTTACTTTTACAGTCTCCTTGCTTCTGGTGTGGATTGTGTAATCGTAGGTAGGCATATCAATTTCCTCGCCTGCCAAAAGTTTTTTAAGATCTTCATAAAATAAGTCAGTATCAAAGGCCTTTGGATGGTCGTAGTTTAGTAATTTCCTCTCTTCAAAGTCAATATCGTCATGGGCCCTATAATAATTATCGTGGCCTATAACGATTAGGTCATCTCTAAAAGTTTCTTCTATTATCTTTACTATAGTTGATTTGCCAGAGGCAGATCCTCCAGCTATAGCTACAATCTTAGGGCTTATCATAATTTTATCTCGTTTTTAATCTCTCCTTCAAGATAGGAATAAAGATTGTCAAATACTATCTCCGCCCTAATTTGCATAGCTTCTTCTGTATAGAAAGCAACGTGGTTTGTTAAAATGACATTTTTGGCATTTCTTAGTGGATAGTCTTCTGGAAGTGGTGGTTCCATATCGAAAACGTCGATACCTGCTCTAAGCTTATCTTCATTTAAAAGTTTTGCGAGATAGTCATTGTCAACAACAGCTCCCCTAGCACAGTTAATTAGAACTGCTCCTTCTTTCATAAGGTCAAGCTCTTCTTTTCCTAGGAAATGTTTGGTCTCTTTATTATTTGGTATGTGAAGGGAAACTATGTCAGATTTTTTAAGTAAGGTTTCTAAATCAACATATTCTACTCCAAGAGCCTTGATATCATCTTTTTCGGTCCTAGAGTAAGCAATTATGTCGCAACCAAAAACTTGTAGGATTTCTATAAGTTTTTTGCCAATCTTGCCTGTTCCTATTACACCAAAGGTTTTGCCCTTAATTAGGGAACCTAATAGAGGATTAGACTTGCCTTCAAAAATATTTTCATTATTTTTGTCAAACTTTCTCAAAACTCCGATAGCAAGACCAATAACAAGCTCTGCCACAGAATCATCAGAATATCCTGAAGCATTTAGGACTTTTATGTCCCTTTCCTTGCAAGCGTCAAGATCAACGTGGTCAACCCCTGTGAAGGCAACGTCAATAAGCTTTAGATTTGTATTTTCAATTACCTTTCTTGATACAGGTTTATTTGTAATAATCGCTATATCTGAATCTTTAAGCCTTGCGATTTTTTCGTCATCGTCTTTGGCAGACTCAATATAATAGGTAAATTCATGACCTAGTTTTTCTAATTTTTCTTTTTGCTCTTCTATATATGATTCTTTGACTTCTAATGGATCAATAAGACTGATTTTCATCTATATACTCCTTTATTCATCTTAACTTATAGCATTTACTAATATTATACTCTAAATCCTAATGATAATGTAATCACTTTTAAAATTTATATTTTAATGATTTTATTGACAAATAGCCTTAAACATTCCATATAATTAATTTTGTGTAAAATTTTTACAGTCTCTGAAATAAAAAAAGAGCAGGCCTATTATATTTTTATAAAAGCTAACTCTTTTTCTTTTCTCTTAAATTTTTAAAAAAACTTTGCAAAATCTCAAGCGATTCGCTTTCCTTTAAGCCATATTCAATATCAGGCACATTTAGGTGGGGGCTTTCTTTATTGATAAAGTTTGTCGAAAATCCACCTCTCTTTGGGTCTTTTAAGCTTATTACTAGTCTTTTTATCCTAGAATGCATAAGAGCACCAGCACACATGATGCAAGGCTCCAAAGTCACATACATAGTGCATTCTTCAAGTCTAAAATCTCCAATTTTTTCGCTAGCCTCTCTTAGGGCGTAGATTTCTGCGTGGTTTAGGGCACTTTTTCCCTTGTAGGTGAAATTGTGCCCCCTGCCTACGATCCTATCCCCACAAACAACAATGGCCCCTATTGGGACCTCGTCGATTGATTTAGCAAGTTTGGCTTCGTTTATGGCCTCTGCCATAAAAAACTCATCAGCTTTTGTAAATAAATCTTGCATAATTTTTCCTTTTGGTGTACCGAAGAGGATTCGAACCTCCGACACCTGCCTTAGGAGG
>CAUPHU010000017.1:0-16789 GCA_963511095.1 uncultured Anaerococcus sp.
CTTCTGCAAGGCTTGTTGCTCTAGCTACCTTTGTTGCAAGGTCGTGGTGGGCTGATCCGTGAGTTGAGAATGATAGCATTGCTACATGTGGATCAAGACCAAATGACTTTGCTGTGTGAGCTGTTTCGACTGCTACTTCTGCAAGTTCGTCAGCTTCTAGGGTAATATTTACTGCTGTATCTGCAAATACTAGTTGTTCGCCGTTTGGTCCTAACATTACCATTACCCCAGATACTCTTTTTCTGCCTGGAATAGTTCTTATGATTTGAAGAGCAGGTCTGATTGTGTCTGCTGTTGTATGGATTGCACCAGATACAAGTCCGTCTGCAAGGCCAAGTTTAACAAGCATTACACCAAAATAATTTAAATCTCTTCTAAGTATAAATTCTGCTTCTTCCCTGTCGATTTTACCCTTACGAATTTCTGCAAAGGCATCAACCATTTCATCAAATTTTTCAAAAGTTTCTGGATTTAGTATTTTTATTTCAGAAATACTTTTACCTAGTTTGTCAGCTGTTTTTTGGATTTCTCCATAATCACCTAGGACGATTGGTTTGATTAAACCTTCTTCTTGGTGTCTAATAGCTGCTTCTAATATTCTTTCATCCTTACCTTCTGGTAAAACTATAGTAAGATTTCTTCCTTTAATAGTTTTAATAGCTTGATCTAAAATCCCGTTTGTTGCCATTAAATCCTCCTAATTTTTTCTATACTTTTACTATATGGTTAGCCGGCTAAAAATCTAGTTTTTTTGCAATTTTTTATCTTTTTGCTTTATTAAGAGCCCTATCTTCTGCTTCGGAAAGTTCTTCACGAGCCTTTCCATTTGCAATTTCCTTAAGATATACGTTTGAACCATCGTTTCCGTAGATGCTTGTAAGGATAATTCCATTGTGGAAGCTATCTAGCATGCAAAGGGCAAAAGACAACTCTCTTGATTGGCCGTCAAAGGCATCAAAATGAACTACAGCCATATTTGATACAGCTCCCATGGTTGTATCCTTAGCGTCTGCTGCTGTCCTGTTGATATTTCTAAGCTCCTTGTGGGATGATTCTATTTGATCATTTAAGTTGTTTAAGAGTTCTTCTATGTTTAAATCCGGGTCATTTCCTCTTAGTAGGTGGTCATATCTTTGCTTTTGCCTGCGTGTTCTGTCTGTAAGGCTTTTTATCATGGCAAATTGCAAGATTACTATTAGGGCCAAAAGACCCATTCCAATATATATTCCTGTCACGCTTTCCTTCTTTCTATAATATTCCTATTATTATAATATAATTTTTCGGCATCTTTCAAAACTTGATTTATATCGTACTTATAGTTTGTATCTTTAAGGTTCTCTTCAATGATTGGAACCGACGCTTTTATAGCACTATAAATCAGTTCATTTGCAATCTCTCCATCAGCTAGGGTAAGTTTTTTTCCATGCTCAAAGAAAAAGGCCATTATTTCCATTGCTTTTAGGGCAAGGGTATTTAGCCTAACTTGAGGTCTTGCTGCATCTATAAAATATTTCTCGTCAACTGGTCCTTTTTTCTTAAACTGATCTACTAGGATATTTGCATAATATACATCTTCATCAGCGCACTTTGTAAGTAGGTCTGATATATGAAGCATTTCCTTGTTAGCTTCTTCTGCTTCATTTTCCAAATCTCCCCAATTATTTTTATTCATCATCAGGATAAGATTTACACCTAAATTTGCAGTAAGGATAGCAAGAGCTCCCCCGCCTGGTCTTGCGTGGAGCTTCCTTGTTTCTTCTATAAGCTCTACCACTCTTAAGTCATTAATCTTCATAGCCTATCCTATCATATATTTTTTCCAAATCTTCTATAGAATAGCAATCTATTACAAGTTTGTAGGTGTCTTTATTTTTTTCTATGACAACTTTTGTATCAAGCTTGTCCATAAACTTCTCTTCAAAATCATCAAATAAAAGTGAATCTAGGTTTGGAATCTTATTTTCTTCCTTTTTCCTTTCTTCTTTCTTATCTTCTTTTTGATTTCTACCGCTAAGGTCGATGAAGTTTCTCTTCTTGTCTTCTTCCTCTTTTTTTGCCTGTCTTGACATGGCTTCTACATCCCTAACAACGGTTTTTTTGTTTTTAAAATCGCTAAGAGCCTGGCTTCTTTTTTCTTCATCGTCAAGAGATAAGAGACTTCTCGCCTGAGAAGATGAAATAGAGCCATCAGCAAGGGCTGACTTCTCTTCTTCATTTAATTTTAAAAGTCTAATTGTATTTGCAATATAAGACCTAGACTTGCCCATTTTTTTGGCTACTTCATCTTGGGTTAGGCCGTAGGTATCAATTAGCTTTTTGTAGGCTGTAGCTTCTTCTATAGCCGAAAGGTCTTCTCTTTGGACGTTTTCAATTAGGGATAAGACTTCTATGTCCTTTTCTTCGTAGTCTTTTACTATGGCCGCAATTGTCTTTAGGCCCTTTAATTTGCTCGCCCTAAATCTTCTTTCGCCTGCAAGTATTTCGTAATAACCGCCTACTTTTGTGACCGTAATAGGATTTAAAAGTCCATATTCTTCTATAGAATTAGCCAAATCTTCCAGAGTTTTTTGGTCGAAATCTTTTCTAGGCTGGCCATCTCTTGGTCTAATTAGGTCAAGAGGAATGTCTTCTATATTTAATTTATCTTTGCTAGAATCATGATTTGCATCTGGTATAAGTGAGCTTAGGCCCCTACCTAAGGAACGTCTGTTAGTCATAAGTCCTCCTAAGAATTTCTAATAATTTCTGAAGCAAGGCTAATGTAAGCCATGGCTCCCTGGCTTTTGGTATCATATTCTACTGCACTTTTCCCGTGGGAAGGTGCTTCGGCAAGCCTTACATTTCTAGGAATCATAGTCATAAATACCTTGTCTTTGAAGAACTTTTTCACTTCTTCAACAACTTCATAGGAAAGCTTAGTCCTCTTATCAAACATTGAAAGCAAAACACCTTCTACGTAGAGGTCCTTATTTAAGCTCTCTTTTACAAGTTCAAAGGTGTTCATAAGTTCACTTACACCTTCTAGGGCGTAGTATTCGGTTTGGATTGGAATGATTATCGAATCGCTCGCAACCAGGCTATTAATAGAAAGGAGTCCCAAAGATGGTGGACAGTCTATAAGGATGAAATCATAGTCTTTGTTGATTTTTCCAAGGATTTCCTTTAGCTTTTGAGTCCTTGCTAGAGGGTCTAGTTCTACTAATTCAACTTCAAGACCTGAAAGAGAATTTTCAGACGGGATCAAATCTACTCCAGATTCCGTTTTAATTATAAAATCATCTATTGATTTTATCTTAAAGTTTTCTTCTTCATTCTCATTTTCTGTGAAACCTTCCACTTCTTCTTCATCTGTTTTTTTTCTGTCTGTAGATCCAGAAAGGTCTATGAATCTTTTGCCACCTTCTTCTTTTTTCTCTTCTTTTCTCTCATGTTCTTCTGCTGGTTTTGTTTCAGTTTTTTCTTCTTCTATATAGTCTAGGTAGAAAAGGTCATAAACAGATATATCAATCTTATTCTTATCCACTCCCAAACCTGTTGTAGCATTGGCCTGTGGATCCATATCTACTACCAAAACTTTTTTATCAAGGTAGGCTAGGGCCACCGCTAGGTTTACAACAGTCGTTGTCTTGCCGACTCCTCCTTTTTGATTAAATACTGATATAGTCTTCATAGTCACCTCTTAGAATTAAAATACTCATATCGATAAGCTTGTTTTTAACAACTCGCCTTACCTTGTTCCTATCTCCTCTTACTCTTATTTCCCTAATATATTTCTTTCCTTTATAAAGGATGCCTGCGAAAGCCAAGCCTAAATGTGCATAGCCTGTTGTCGCAAGGCAAAGGTCTGAGCCTGTCTTCAATTTGAGTCCTTCAAGCATTTCCCCTGCCACTTCCGGACTTACTACGTCATATTTTTCAATTGTTTCATATGAAACATTTAATAATTTATGCTTTACTTCATTTGCATAAGTAATATAGGATTCCTTTATTACATCGCTAGCTCCAGCTACATCAATGATAGAGCTTGCCACTAGGCCTCCTGTAATTGATTCTGCCGCAGAAATAGTTTCGCCTTTTGCTCTTAGTTCGTCAATTAAAACTTCTTCTCGTGATTTTTCATCTGTTGTTATTAGTAAGGGACCAAAAGTTTCTCTTACCAAATCCACTCCACGCTCTAAGGCCTGGTATACTTTTTCTTCATCATCAGAGCTTGCTGTTACCCTAAGCTCAACTCCTGACGCTTTTGCGTAAGGACTGATGGTTGGGTTTGACTTTGACAGGTCAATCCTCCTTGCCACATCCCATTCACCAAGTAATGCAATTTTACAATTTACAGACCTTATAATTTGATCGGTTTTAATTCTCCTTACAACCTCCCTATCAAACATAGGCCTTAGTTCGTTTGGCGGACCTGGCATTAGGATATATTTTGTCTTTTCTCCCATAATACAGCCTGGGGCAGTTCCCTCTGAGTTTTTTAAAACAGTCGCAGATTTTGGAAATAGAGCCTGTTTCCTATTTACTTTCATGGCGGTATCTTTATTATCAAAATATTTCTTAAGCTCATCATAAGAATCTTTGTCAAGGACTATTTCATCCTCTAAGCCCAAGACCCTTACTACTGTCTCCTTGGTGATGTCATCTTCAGTTGGCCCGAGCCCTCCAGATATAAATACATAGTCGTATTTGCCGTTGACTTCATTTAATGCCTGGTATAGTCTTTCATGGTTGTCACCAAGAGTTTCCATCTTATATAAATTGATACCAAGGTCAGCGAGCCTTTCTGCAATAAATTGTGAATTTGAATCTAATATTGATCCTAGAAGGATTTCTGTTCCTACTGAAAATATTATAGCTTTCATTATAAACCGCCTTTGTTTCACGTGAAACTTTTTCTATTATTTTACCACACTTGACTCTTTATTTCTAATTTTGTGAAACAAAAAAAACACCTAGGCTTCTTGCCTAAGTGTTTTTAGTGAATATATTCCTATTATTAAAAATACTCCATAGATTACAAATCCAAGTGGGGTAAAGCCCTGGTCAATGATCGGTATTATTGCAAGGATGTTGTTTGTCGCATGAATTATCATTGAGGCCTTTATAGACCTTGTTCTTTGGTAAGCAAAGGCTAATACAAGTCCCATTACAATGGTATTTGGTGTTTGTAAGATATTGAAATGATATATGCCAAAAATTAAGGCTGTAAGTATTATCGTAGTCTTTCTGCTTACTACTCTGTCTAATTCTTCGAAGAGCACACCTCTGAAAAGTAATTCTTCAACTAAGGGAGCTCCTATAACCACAACTAGAAGTACAACTAGACCATATATGGTTCCTTGACCTGAAAATGCATTTTCCATAAGGTCTAGCGCATTTTGTAGGATTTGTGTCCCTTCTAAGCTTTTCATAATGAGGTTTGTTAGGATAAGTCCGAAACCAACGGTTCCAAGGCCAATCCCTACAAACCTGAGCGGTTTTTCAATTCTATCGTTTTTAATATAGTCTGTATAATATTCCTTATTAAATTTCTTCTTCCTTCTTTTTATGAAGAAAAAAAGAATTAGAGCTTTTACAATCTGTCCTGCCAAGAGCCCATAAACAACATAGGACATAGACTCGCTTACTGGCTTTGATGATATAGTTGCCATTAGCATTGGCACGAAAGCGCTTGTTAAGGCATCTATCAAAATATTTACTGCTAAAAAGCTTATTATAATAAAGAAAGCTTTCAAAGTTTTTGTTAGTTTAGTATCCATATAAGCTCCTTTGTTTCATATGAAACATTATAGGGGTTTTCTTTTTGGTAGATTTTGTCCCCTTGGGTAGGTCTTTTTGCATGACCTAACTTTTTTCACTACTACATTGCATCTCTCATTGCCATCTAGGTCAAAGTGATTTTTTTCAATTACTTCCCCGCCCAAGATTTCTAAGGCATTTTTAGCATTTGCGATTTCTTCTTCAGCCTTTGGTCCCTTAAGGGCTATAAATAATCCTCCTACCTTTACAAGAGGTAGGCAAAGCTCAGAAAGAGTTGCCATGTTTGCAACCGCACGGGAAACAACCACATCAAAGCCTTCTCTGTAATCTTTTGCAAAATCTTCTGCTCTAGTGTGAATGGCACGGGCATTAGTAAGGCCTAATTTTTCTATAGTTTCATTCATAAAATTAACTTTTTTGTTAACTGAATCTATAAGTGTTAGGTCAAAATCTTTTTCAATCCTTAGAGGAATGCCAGGAAACCCTGCTCCTGCTCCTAGGTCAAGAACCTTGTCTCCTTCCTTTATATAATCAAGAACTGTAAGCGAATCCTTGAAATGCTTAGTTTCTATTTCTTCTGGGTCTGTAATTGTGGTTAAATTGGTATGAGAATTTACTTCCAATAGATAAGCCATATAGGTCTCATACATCTTTTTTTTATCCATAAAGTTCTCCAGTCTTTAATCTTATTAGAAGGACATTAACATCCGCAGGACTTACACCAGATATTCTAGAGGCTTGACCAATAGAGTCTGGTTTGATTTCGTTAAGTTTTTCTGCAGATTCTTTTTTAAGTCCAGGAATTTTTGAGTAGTCGATATCATGGCTTAATTTTTTCTCTTCTAGCTTTTTGAATTTTTCTATATCCTTAAGCTGCTTGTTGATATAGCCTTCGTATTTGATTTCTGTTTGCACGCTCATTTTAATGAAAGCTGGTAGTTCTCTTCTTTCCAGGTCGAAAACTTCAGTGCTATCATAAGTGATTTCTGGCCTTTTTATTAATTCGTAAAGAGTAAGGCCATTATTAATTGGAGTTGTCTTTAATTTTTCTTCTAGGATTTTATTAGTTTCGTCCTTTGGTGTTAGCATGATTTTCTTAAGTCTTTCGATTTCAGAATTAATCTTATCTCTTTTTTCAAGCATTTTTTCGTAACGTTCTTTTGTGACAAGTCCTAGGTCATAGCCTTTTTGTGAAAGGCGATCATCGGCATTGTCTTGACGCATTGTTAGCCTGTACTCGCACCTTGAAGTCATCATCCTGTATGGTTCGTTGGTGCCTTCTGTGACTAAGTCGTCGATTAGGACACCGATATAGGCATCAGACCTGTCTAGGATAAACTCGTCTTCACCCTTTATCTTAAGGCTGGCGTTAATTCCTGCGATAAGGCCTTGGCCCGCTGCTTCCTCATAACCAGATGAACCATTAATCTGACCAGCAAAATAAAGACCACTATAGGCTTTTGATTCGAGCGTTCTTTTTAGTTCTCTGGTATCAATCATATCGTATTCGATAGCATAGGCTGGTCTCATAATCCTTACGTCTTCTAGACCAATTATGGTCTTGTAAAATTCAATTTGTACTTCTTGAGGTAGGGATGAAGACACGCCTTGGATATACATTTCGTTTGTAGTTAAACCTTCGGGTTCAATGAAAACCTGATGGATGTCCCTGTCAGGAAATCTTACCATTTTATCTTCGATTGAAGGACAGTATCTTGGTCCAATTCCCTTGACCTTGCCGCCATAAATTGGAGACCTATCGAGGTTATCCATGATTATTTGCTTGGTTTCTTCTGTAGTGTAAGTCAAATAACAATCTTCTTGATGTCTGTCAGAAAAGTCTTTTCCTTCATTTAAAAATGAAAATGGAATTACTTCTGCGTCTCCTGGCTGAACTGTTGTTATATCAAAGTTTATGCTCTTTCTATCAACTCTGGCAGGTGTACCTGTCTTAAACCTTCTGATATTAAAGCCCATTTCTAGTAGACTATCTGTTAAGAAAGTCGCTGCTGATAGGCCATGAGGTCCGCTTGTCTTTTCGTAGTCACCTATTAAGATTTTTCCATTTAGGTAAGTGCCTGTACAAATAATTAGAGCCTTTGTTTCGTAAATTGCCCCTTGGACTGTTTCACATGAAACAATTTTGCCGTCCTCATAATTTATCTTATCAACTTCTTGCTCGAAAAGGTCAAGATTTTCTGTTTCTTCTAAGACCTTTTTCATCTCTTCATGGTATTTTCTCTTATCAGCTTGGACCCTTAAGGAGTGAACTGCTGGCCCCTTTGATGTGTTTAGCATCCTTGATTGGATGAAGGTTTTGTCGATATTTATCGCCATTTCCCCACCAAGAGCATCTATCTCACGCACTATATGGCCCTTGCCAGTTCCGCCTATGTTTGGGTTACAAGGCATGTCTGCTACCGACTCCATAGATGTAGTTAAAACTAAAGTTTTCATCCCAAGTCTAGCTGCGGCAAGACCTGCCTCACAACCAGCGTGGCCTGCACCAACTACAACTACATCATAGGATCCTGCTTTATATTTATTCTTACTTTCCAACGCAAAACTCCTTAAATACTTTATCCATTATCTCACCTGACACAGACTCACCAATTATAAGTCCCAAATCTTCGTAGGCAGAAGATAGGTCTACTTCGCAAGCGTCGATTGGGATGCCTGCTTCCATATCCATTAAAGACCTAGCAATTTTTTCCTTGGCTGATTTTAAAAGCCTTTCGTGTCTGGTATTTGTAATTAAAACTGATTCTCTATTTATTTCTTGTGTGTCAAAAATATTCCTAATTGTATCTTCAAGTTCTCTAATTCCCATCTCTGTAGTCATAGATGTTTTGATAATAGGAAGGTCTATATCGAAATTATCCTCACCTATCTTTGAATCAAGGTCGCACTTATTTAGGATAATAATCGCATTTTTTCCATCAATCAAATCTAGGATTTTCTCATCTTCCGAGTCAAAGGCCCTAGATGTATCAAATATTGCAAGGATAAGGTCAGATTCTTGGCTTAGCTCAATTGACTTGTCAACGCCAATCTTTTCTACCAAATCATCTGTATCCCTAATTCCTGCTGTATCGTTGATTTTAAGTGTAAAATCACCAAGGGAAATATATTCTGTGATTAAATCCCTAGTAGTCCCAGGAATATCTGTCACAATCGCCCTATTTTCATCAAGAAGGACGTTTAAAAGCGAAGACTTACCAACATTTGGTTTGCCGATAATAGTTGTGTTTATCCCGTCTTTTACAAGTTTTCCCTTGTTTGAAGTTGATGCAAGCTCGTCAATTTTCTCTTGAGCTTTTTTTATGAAGGCTGTGATGTCTTCTACAGGAAGGTCTTCACCGTCTTCTGTGAAATTTATCGAATACTCAAGCCTTGCCAAACCTTCTTTTAGGTCTGTCCTTATATCTTGAATTTTTTTGGTAAGAGACCCTTGAAGTTGACTAATACCCTGACTTTGGGATAATTTATTGGTCGAATTTATTATATCAAGAACTGCTTCCGCTTGAGATAGGTCAATCCTACCATTTAAGAAGGCTCTTTTTGTAAATTCACCAGGCTCTGCCAAGTCGCATCCCCTATCAAGAAGTAGGTTTAAAATCTCTCTTACAGCGACAAAAGAACCGTGACAGTTGATTTCACACACATCTTCCCTGGTATAAGTCGCAGGTGCTGCCATAAAGGCAACCATAACTTCATCTATAATTTCTCCCTCGCCATCAACAATGTGCCCATAGCGAAGCATCCTGTCATCCCTTGCCGGATCGACTTTTCTCTTATTAATAGGTCTAAAAACTTCATTTATAATTTCTAAAGTCTTATCGCCTGTCATCCTGACTATCGATATCCCACCAGTGCCCGCTGGAGTTGAGATAGCCGCTATTGTTTTTGCCATAATTTTCTCCTTTGCATTTTATAGTGATAAGATCCACTACTTTCACTAGTGGTTTGTAACATAAAGATTATAGCGGTTTATAGGATTTTGTCAATACAAAAGCTTGACTTATAGCCACTTTGCCGGACATTTTCGCAAAATCCTTAAAGATAATTTATAATTTTAATAAAATAAGTAAAATAAAATTGAAATTTGTTTTATTTATCTAGTAAATGTGATATATTAGAAGTAATAAAGTTTTATTGGAGGAATTATGAATCTATCATCACTGTCTGCCCTTGAGTGGAACCTCATTGCTGGTGGACTAGCCATATTCTTATTCGGTATCAGTCTGATGGGTGATGCCCTAACCAATTTCGCAGGACCCAAGATGCGAGGCTATGTTGAAAAATACACCTCAAACCCAATCAAGGGAGTCCTTGTAGGAATTCTAATCTCAGGACTAATCCAGTCCTCATCAGCCACCACAGTTATAGCCATATCCTTCGTAAGAGCTGGTATAATGAGCCTTGAACAGGCAATTGGTGTAACACTCGGTGCTAATATCGGTACAACCGTCACATCCATCCTTATCGGTTTTGACCTTGGATATTTTTCCTACTTTGTATCCCTAGTTGGTGTTTTGATATTTATGTTCTCATCAAAGAGGAAACACAAATACATTGGAGAAATACTCATTGGTTTTGGCCTATTATTTATAGGTCTTGAAATGATGGGCGGATCTCTTGAAAAACTTAAAGACGTACCTGGTTTTGAACAGGTTGTAGCAAGCGTTGCCCAAAACCCAATCTTAGGTGTTATAATCGGTGCAATCATTACTGCCCTACTCCAATCATCATCAGCCTTTATCGGTATCACCCAGTCACTCTATGCATCAGGTGCAATCGACCTAGGAGTAGCCCTATCACTCATGTTTGGTGCTAATATCGGTACCTGTATCACAGCGATCCTAGCAAGTCTTGGAGGATCCTTATCAGCAAAAAGGACATCCCTATTCCATATCCTATTTAATGTGAGTGTGTCTTTAGTATTCCTAATCTTCCTACATCCTTATAGGATGCTGGTTGAAGCAATCGCAAGAGCAATCGGCGCAAGCGATCTTATGACAATAGCCGTAGGCCACTTCATCTTCAACTTTATAGGTATGGTAATCTTCTTGCCACTAATTAATATAGTCGCAAGATTCCTAAGAAGAATAATCCCAGGCAAGGACTCAATCCTAACAGATTTAGGCAATCTCAACCTAGAAGAAAGACTTATTACAGCCTTCCCAGCAGCTGCCCTTGACCAAACAAAGACAGCCATGATTCAAGAATCCGTAGTAGCCCTTGAAAATATCAAGGCAGCCAAATCATTCCTCAATACCAAGGATAAGAAATACTACGAAACAAGCAAGGAAGCAGAAGCTATGATAAACGACATGGATACCAAAATCCAAGCCTACCTACTAAACCTTGCCCAAAGCCAAGCACCACCAGAAATTGAAACTGACATGCAAAACTATTTGCAAGTTCAAATCAACATCGAAAGAATTTCAGACCTTTCAGAAAACTTGGTCGATTATTTCTATGAAATTCTTGAATCTGGATCAAGCTATGGCGAGGAAGCAGTCGAAGACTTAAACGATATCTTTGATCTGGTAATAAACAATATAGTAAACGCTGTGGAAATCTTTGAATCAGGCGACATAGCCAAATTCAATAAGCTAACAGAAGACGAAGCGGCCCTTGACCTTATGGAAATTAGACTAAGAAAGAGCCACTACAAGAGACTAAAATCAGGTCTTGATATGACAACAATGGCATCCTACGTCTACAACGACATCCTTTCAACTATGGAAAGAATCGGAGACCACGCCTACAACATAGCAAGAATCACAATAGACCCAGTAAAGACCCATACAGGGGTCCACATAGAAGACGAGATAGAAGGCTATGACCTATAAAAAGCAAAATCCAGCTTAACAAAGCTGGATTTTTTCGCTTCAAAAAAACTACCAGGAATCCTGGTAGTTTTCTTAAATTTCATTTGTCATTTCTTTGACCGAACTAAATACATAGTCGGGTTTGATAGGACTATTTTCCAAATCCTTAATTGTTGTTTCGCCCGAAAGAACGAGAGCTGCCTTTATGCCGGCCTTTTCTCCCATAGCTATATCTGTATAAAGCCTATCTCCTACCATAATAAGATCATCTTTATTGTAAGCATATTTCTCAATTACGGCTTCTATCATCTTTTCTTCAGGCTTACCGATAACTACTGGCCTTCTTTTTACACAAGCATAAAGCAATTCTATAATGCTACCTGCATCTGGCATTATTCGCCCACCAGCCAAGGGACAAACAAAGTCTGGGTGGGTTGCATAATAATCATAGCCATCTTGAAGATAGTCGCAAGCTATCCAAAGTTTATCATATACAAGCTCTGTATCAAAACTAAGGAGAACTGCATCAATATCCTTGCCCCTTTCGTCTACTATTTCAAAACCCGCTTCTTCAAGCTCTCCTCTTAGAAGGCTATTACCAATAAGAAACAATTTATTTTTCTTTATCTTCTTTAGGTAGGAAATTGTAGCATCAGCAGATGAGAAAATATCGTCCTTACTTGCATCTATCCCCAAAGAATTAAGCTTTTGTACATAGCTAACCTTATCCTTAGATGCATTATTTGTAAGAAAAAGATATTTTTTATTTTTATCTCTTATCTTTGAAAGAAATTCTTTAGCCCCATCTATAAGCTTATCTCCCAGATAAATTGTCCCATCCATATCAAGAAGGAATACTGATTTATCTATCACCTATACTCCTCCAAACATTAGTGGCACAAATAGTGCAATCTTTTCTGAGAAAGTCACCATAAATAGAACTACAAGTAGGGCTATGATAAATGGCCATATTTCCCTGATGAATTTTTCCATCTTTATATCTAGGATTGAACAAACTGTAAACATCATAGAACCAAATGGAGGTGTTAGACCACCAATCATGATATTAACAATAAAGATCATACCAAAGTGAAGAGTATTTATACCGAATTGGTTAGCAGCTGGCACCAAAAGTGGGGCCAAGATTACAAGGGCTGCACCACCTTCTATAAACATACATATTATAAGTAACAGTACATTCACAAGGAGTAAAAATACCATTGGAGAATCTGTAAAATTAACCAAGGCGTGGGTAATTTCTTGAGGAATCATTTCAAGAGTTAGGTAGTAACCAAAAACCTTAGCACTCGCTATGATAAGAAGTACAGAGCCTGTTGACTTAACAGTATCCATAAGGACTATACCCAAATGTTCTGGTCGAAGTTTTCTATAAATTAAAAATCCTACAAATAGAGAGAAGACAACTGCAATAGCACCTGCTTCAGTAGGTGTGAAAGCTCCCATCCTCATACCCATTATGATACCAAAAGGTATAACTAGGGCCCAAGATGAAATAAGGACTTGCTTTAATACTTCAAGGAAAGTTGCTCTTTTTTCTAGGTTTGGTTTGTATTTTCTTCTTACAGCTATGATTTGTACAGTAATCATAAGGGCAGCTGTCATTAAGATACCAGGACCGTAGGCTGCTAAAAACATTGATCCGACAGGAATACCAGCTATAATTGAAAATAAAATTAGGTTTGTTCCTGGAGGTATAACTGGACTTACTGCAGAAGACGCTGCTGTAACTGCACCAGAAAACTCAGGTGAGAACCCCTTCTTAGTCATTTCAGGAACAAGCATTTTAGACTGCATAGCAGCATCGGCATTGGCAGAACCTGATATACCACCCATAAGAGCGGATAAAAGTACATTTACTTGTGCAAGACCACCCCTTGTGTGGCCTACCAAAATATTGGCAAGATCCATCAAAGCCTCGCTAATCCCCGAATAGTTCATAACAGCACCAACCATTATGAAAAATGGTACGGCAAGATAAGGGAAAGACTCAATGGAGGTTACGAATTGTTGGATAACCATCTCCATTGGCATGGTTGTATTTATAAAAGTGAAGTAGAAAAGACTTGCTCCCATAAGAGAGAAGGCTATAGGTACTTCAAGGAAAAATAATACAAATAAAATTACTACTGGCAAAAATTTAATCATAGGTCTTCCTCCTCGTAATTTGGATCATTAAGTTCTCTAATTGAACTAATTATTTTAATAATAGCATAAATACAAACTAAGAGAAAAGAAAGGACTATGCTAGAGTAAATCAATTGATAAGGCGCTTCAAGCGCTGATGTAATCTTAGTCATGTTTGCTGTATAGTTGTATGAAAAATAAAGCATAACTGCAGATGTAACAAATACTAAGGCATTGGTAATAATCTTTATAACCGACCTAGTCTTGCCATGAAATAAATTTACAATAGCTGATATACCTATTAGCTCATCTGACCTATAAGCGTGAGCAAAACCTAAAAAGATTACCCAGACAAAGCAAGAAACAGATACTTCCTCTGCCCAATAATATGTAAATTTAAGAAAATACCTTGTAAAAACATTAATAACTACAAGGATAAAAGTCACACTTAGGAAAATAGAACCTAAATATAACTCGAAATTATCTTTTAACTTCTTCATAATAACTCCAATACTTCAAAATATAGTAACCACCAAAAGGCGATTACTATATTCTGATAATTTAATCTTACTTAACGTTTTTTAATTCTTCTAGAATTCTTTCGTAGATTCCTGGTGTCCATTTGTCAAATTTTGTATAAACTGACTTAGTTGCTTCTTGGAATGCTGGGATATCAGCTTCGTGGAAGGTAACTCCTTTTTCTTTTAGCTTAGCAGTATATTCATCTTCAAGTTTATTAGTTTCTTCAAGGTTTTCTTTAGCACCCTTGTCAATTTCTTCTTGAATAATTGTTCTTTGCTCTTCAGTTAGGTCATTCCATACCTTATCACTGATACAAACTGCAGAAACACCAAGTAAGTGTTTTGTTAAAGAGTATTCCTTAACATTTTCATATTGACCTGTGTCGTAATAGCTTAAGATAGAACCTTCAACACCATCTATAACCCCTTGTTGTAGGGCAGCATATGTGTCTGGATATGGCATTGAAACAGGGTTAGCACCCATAGCTTCAAGTGTGTAAGTATAAAGTTGGCTGGTTGGTACACGGATATTTAGACCCTTCATATCTTCTGGAGTCTTGATAGGTTTACTTGTTTCCATGTTTCTAAAACCAAATACCCAATCCATACTCAAAACTTTAATACCTTGTTCTTCAGCTTTTTGATTTAATTCTTTTACAATATCAGAATTAACTATATGGAAATACTCATCAAATGTTTTGTATAAAAATGGTCCAGTAACCGCGTTATAGTCTGGAACATAGTCTCCGAGGAAATTAACACCATCAACTAAAATCCAGTCAGAACCTGATACAACTTGTTCCATACCGTCCTTACCAATTGGAAGGATACCACCGGTAAATAATTGAAGCTCTAGACTTCCACCACTTCTTTCGTTGATATTTTCGCAAACCTTTTTCATAGATTTGGCTGTTTGCTCATCATCAACAAACTTGGTAGACACTTTTATAACTCTTTTTTCTCCGTTAGAAGCTTTTTCTGTCTCAGCTACTTCAGTTTTTTCTGTTGTATCTGCATCATCAGCTTTCTTAGCTCCACCACCACAGGCTGTAAGCATAAGGGCTGCAGCCATAAAAATTGCCATTGTGCGTTTTTTAAACATAAATCCTCCTAATGTTTTAATACACAAGTTTTTGAAATCGTTTTATCTGGAGACAAAAAAAGCGCAGGAATACTAATAAACTTAATCCATGCTCTCATCTCTCCTAATATTAAATTTATGTAAAACTTATGTAAATTTGCTGTTAAATTTATATTAACATAATTACATAGAATTTGTCAAACTTTTCTGAAAACATTATCACTTAATTTGACATTATCTATAAAATATTATATAATTTCTATATATTAAAAAATATTAAAATAATTAGAGAACAGAGAGCGTTGTAATTTTATAACCTAGCTCTGTTTTTTTATTTGGAGGATCTATGGAAATATTCAATGATTTCAACTTGTATTTATTGTTAAGAATAGGCCTTTCCGTCATATCTGGATTTTTAGTAGGATCTGAAAGAGAAACGAAAAATAAATCAGCAGGCACAAGAACCCATACCTTAGTTTGCTTGGGTGCTTGTCTTGCAATGATTATTTCGAAATACGGTTTTAGTGATGTAGAAAATTATGATGCGGCAAGGGTTGCAGCGCAAATAGTATCAGGAGTTGGTTTTTTGGGAGCAGGAGTAATATTTGTAAAAAATTATGGAGTCACAGGACTTACAACAGCAGCAGGAATATGGACTACATCAATAGTAGGCATGGCATTTGGGTCTGGCATGTATTTGGTTGGAATTGTCACCGTAGCTTTTATAATAATTTTCCAGTCATTAATGTTTCCAAGTGACATATTCTCAAGGCACGACCAATTTACAACAATAGTAGAATCAAAAGAGCCAGAAGTCATAACAAAAATAGATACATATATGAAAAAAAATCACCTCCACAGAAAATCTTACCGACTCAAATATAGAGAAGACACTTACACCCTAAACTTCCAGATTTTCCCAAAAGATGCAGAAGAATTAAACCAATTCATATCCTTCTTGCAAGAAGACCTAAAAGTGGACAAATTTGATATATTCTAAAAACATTTTGTATGTACCCTCCTTATTGGATTTTCAGTAAGGAGTTTTTCTTTTGTAATTTAAATCGAGATAATGAAATTATTATCAAAAAATCTATACTTATCTAATAAGTTAGTTACAATTTACAAAAACAAAAACTATAGAAAAAATCCGCTACTTTTCTATTGCTTAGAAATCAAATCCATTCCTAAGTCCAACGGGTAAAAACAATGAAAAGCTTATCCAAAACCAGTATAATAGTTAATTAATATACAAAAGTAAAAGGAGAAATCATGCTTACCGGAGAATTAAGAAATAGGGTCGATTCTATTTGGACAACCCTATGGACAGAAGGCTCTACCCAGCCCCTTGTAAATATAGAACAAATTACCTACCTACTTTTTATGAAAGGACTCGATGAGGCAGAGCTTGCCAAAGAGGAAGACTCAAGCCTTTTAGGACTTCC
>CAUPHU010000018.1:0-14945 GCA_963511095.1 uncultured Anaerococcus sp.
TCTAGTATTTCTTTTACAAATAGAGATTTTAAGGCTAACTATTATGAAGATGCCTATATAGAGGGTGATATAAAGGAAAATGAACTAGAGATAATTAAAAGTAATGAATATATTAAAGAGGTTGGTTTTGAGTCAAGTGATTCTATATCAGGAAAAATTGAAGATGAAATTTTGTCAATTTCTCTATTTGACCAAGTTATTGCTAACATGAAAGGTGATTATGATTTAAAAGAAGGAAGGTATCCTAATAATTTCGATGAAATTACTCTTAGTGAGAGCCTTATAAAAAACAAAAATTTAGCTATATCGGATAAAGTAAACGTTGAATTCGGAAAGCGAACTTTAGATGGCAAAATTGTAAATCCAACATATAAGCCTACTAGTGATGAAGAATTTATAAAAACAACAAGTAAGGAAATGAAAATAGTAGGAATTATTAAGGATAAACCTAATAGTATAAGTGGTCCAAATATTCTTATTAACCCAAATTATGAAAATAAACTGACAGCAGTAAGATTTAAATCACTATATAAAGCCTACGACAATCAAGATATAATCGAAGAAGATTTGTCAAATAAACTGGGTAGAAAAATCAAAGTTGAATTTGAACCTGCTATTGTTGAGCGTTATTCCTTATATGAGAATAATATAGGAAGAATAGGAAAACAACTACCAACAATTTTTCTTGTGATTTTAGCCATAGGAATATTTGTGTTTTTTAATAAAAATATATTTTTAGTATGGTCTTTAGAGAAAATCAAGGTCCTATCAATGTATAAATCAATAGGAAGCACAGATTCACAAATACTTTCTTTGCTTTTTAAAGAAGCGGTTATCATATCAATCTTACCATTATTGCTAGGACATATTTTAGGCTATGTAGTAATTAAAAAATATTTTAGCCTAATTAATAGTAAAATGGGCATTGATGTGCCAACTTCTGTAGATTTTAATATTATATTAAGTTTTCTTATAATATTGATTTCCCTACTAATAATATTTATATCGCTTGCAATTACCTTGAGGAAAATAAAGAAAATAGAGATTATAGATGGCTTAAAAGGTCTAATAAACTTTAAAAAATCAAAAAAGAAAAGAGCTAGTACGATTTTTAAAGAACTAAGGATAAATAATCTCGCAAGTATTAAGTCTCAATCATATATTTCTACAATAGGCGTCTTAATAATTTCGGTTCTATTTATTCTAATATCTTTTTCAAGTTATATGGTAGATTTAGGTTTTTATCAAGATGATTATAATCTAATTGTTGATTATTATAGCAAAGATCCAAGATTACCAGAAAATCTGATTTCGGTTGACGAAAAGATTGATTCAAAAAAATCATTTGTCTATCAACAAAGAA
Organism: uncultured Anaerococcus sp.; assembly: GCA_963511095.1. GTDB lineage: Bacteria > Bacillota > Clostridia > Tissierellales > Peptoniphilaceae > Anaerococcus. The sequence continues at coordinate 1,364 of CAUPHU010000018.1, forward strand.
ACTTATTAATAGATAATAATTTAGAATTTTCTGAAGAATTTTTTGCAAATAATTTAGAAGATTTTTTATTAGAAAATACTGGCACTGATGAAGACAATATAATTCTAGCAGATATAGTAGGTCTTAGAGAAGAAGACCTTAATACCTTAGGAGGTAATAAAGGAGAATTTATTCTATATAATATGATCCAGTCCAACCCCAATGATCCATTAAGAGATGCTAAGATGGTTAAGTTTTTTAAAAATCCTAAAAAATTAGATTTAATAACAGCAAGTGGAAACAGAACTTCAATTGATATAAGTAAGAACATAGATGATTTAAAAGATATAACATTAAAAATTAGTCGAGGTGGTGCCTACATTTTTACAGATTTTGATACTTATTTCAAACTATTGGAGGATACAGGCAATGGCAATCTAGTTAACTATCCTTTTTCTCTTAAAATGGATGTTAGTCCTGATCAAATTTCTGATAGTAAAGAATCTATTAAGAATTTTTTAGATAAAAATCCTAGAACTGATGAAAGTTTTGAAGTTCATAGTGATAGTGATAGGAGTGAAGAAGATGATAAATTTATGGGTGGACTTTTAAGTATAAACTTTATTTTAGGAGCAATAATTCTTGCTTTGAATTTCACAAATGGATATGCTTCTATAAATTCAAGCTTGATGGCAAGGAAAAGAGAAATAGGTAATCTTTATTCTATAGGAATGGAAAAAACTGATTTAGAAAAATTATTAAAACAAGAATTTGTATTTGAACAAATAAAATCATTTGCTTTAGCGATATTATTGACCTTTTTTGGTATTGCAATAATGTCAATAATATCATCTAGATATAGCTTTTACGTGTTCTTAAAATACAACAATCACCTAGCCTTCTTAGGCTTTTCGATACTTGTATATGCGATAAATTTATTGATCTATCACTTATCTCTAAAAAGAATTCTAGACAGACCAACAATCGACTTAATTAGAACAGAATAATCTAATCAAAACAGCTCTTAATTGGGCTGTTTTTTATTTTTATCATAAAAATGGAAAGTATACTTGACATAAAATAAAAATCTTAATATAATATATGTAAAGTTAGCTTGACATTTGGAGGTAGATAATGTGAAAAATAGGTTGGAAGAAATTAGAAAAGGAAAGGGGATTACCCAAGAGGACTTAGCAAAGATCCTTGAAGTATCAAGGCAAACAATAGGATCTTTAGAAAATGGGAGGTACAATCCATCGATTATTTTGGCTTTTAAGATTGCAAGGTATTTTGAAATGAAAATTGAGGATATTTTCATTTATGAGGAGGATAATGATAATGAAAAATAATAAAATTTCCTATCTGGGATTTGTGGTTGGATTTATAAGTTTGTTGGCTATGTTATTTTTTAAGGAAAATGAGACTTTAAATAGTGTTTTGCCTTTTATTTTTACAATTAGCGTGACTATTTCAAGTGTTAGCCTAGGTCATAAAAAAAGGATGAAGGAAGATTCATCATACAGAATTAATGTGAGTGATGAAAGAAATGAGAAAATAAGAGATAAGGTAAATGCAACTATGACACCAATTCTCATGCTTATAATGGGTCTAGTCGCTGTGATTTGTTTTTCAACAAATGATTATTTGCCAGCAAGCATTTTGGCAATAGGTATTTTATCTTTCCCTCTTATAACTTTTTTTGTTAGTCGATACTATGAGAAAAAATATTAAAATAAAGAATTTGAATGTTAAAATTTGAATTTATAATATCTAAAACCACCTGGTAATAGTTTTTAATTCACTAAGCCAGATGGTTTTTTAAAATAATATTTAAAATATTTATTGACAAGTATCGAGTATCGATATATAATTATCTTAACAAATATCGATAGTCGATAGTTAAGGAGGAAAAGATGCTTAAGTTTAGATATTTGACCTATAGTAATTTTGGTCCTATGGCAAAATGGTATGGAGAAATGGCCAAAAAAGGTTGGGAGATAGAAAAAATCATTCTTCCTTTTGTCCATAAGTTTAAAAAATGTCAACCCAAAGATATTAATTTTAGGATAAACCTTGCTCCAAATGAGGGGATTTTTTCTAAATTTTCTAAAGAAGAACTTGCTGACTACGATCAGATGGCAGAAGGATATGGTTACCACCTGGTAGATAGGTCCTTTAACATGAATCTATACAAACTAGATGAAAAGGCAAGCGACTCACTATATGATGATGACAAATATGAGATTGATATTCTTAAAAAGGGGATTAAGGGAGAAATAATTTCAATAAGCTTTTCAATTATAATTTTATTTTTCCTTTCCATGTTTACAACATCACTTTTCAAATCTAGTGACATTTATTATTCAAATTATAGTATTTTTATGGCTCCAGCTATGAATTTACTATTAATCCAATCTATTTTATTTTTAGCGGATTACCTTAGATTTAAAAAGCGAAATAAAGATGTAGATAAAATAAATGATTTAAAATTTACAGGTCTTACTTTTAATAAGGCCCAAGCAATAACAACTTTAATTACTACAAGTTTTGTATTCCTATATATTTTTGTAGGTCCATTGCTACAAAATGTAGGTGTTAATAATAGGTTGGTCGCCTTATCACTAATTCCAAATATTTTACTAATAGGATTAATATATTATTTCTTTAAGAAAATCAAACTAATGGATACTAAAAAATCAAATAAAAAGTTATATTTCATTTTGGTTACATTTTTAGTTTTTCTCGGAACAAGTGTAGCTAATATTGGGATAATTAGTAAATTTTCCGGCATATCTAATGAAGAAATGAAAACAACTGAAAATTTCTATGTAGAAAATGCACCGGTAAGCATACTTTCAGAGAAATATGAATATTACAAAGCAAATGACTACGATCTTGTTATTAAAAAAACTCGTGTCAAATCAGAAAGGCTTGCATCAGACTTATTTAATAGAATTGTTAAAAACGCCAAAAACCATCCTTATAGGAGAGACTTCGTTAAGGATATTTCAAAAGATTTTACCTATGACATTACTTATAGTCTTGCTGATTATGATTCTTATTTGATTTTAAAGGGTAAAGTGGTTTTAGAAGTTGATGGTAATATCTATGATGAAAAAATCTCAAAAGATATAGAAAAGATTCTCGAGGGAAAATAATGGCAAGAGATCAATTTCAAACCCTTACAGAGCCAATGTACTTCACCCTACTTGCCCTAGGAGAGGTTAGAAACGGGGCAGAGATAACTTCTTGGGTAGCAGAAATTACGAAAGACAGAATAAAACTCGCCCCAGGCACTCTCTACGCCCTCCTAGCACAATTCCTAGAAAATAATTTAATAGAAAGGGTAGATGCAGACAAAAAAGGCAAACACTATATCCTAACAGAAGAAGGTAGAGAACTTTTAGAAGAAGAAGTAGAAAGACTTAGACTACTTATTACAAATTATGAAACTCATTATATAAAATAAAAACAAGGCTTGAAAGAATGTTATTATTCTTTTAAGCTTTATTTTATGTAAATATAAATTTTGATTAAAAATCTCCTATCTACTATGTTATTATGTTATAATATAGTTAATTAGAAATTAAAATTTATGAGGAAAATAAATGGAAAATTTCAAGAAGTTTCAAATAGAAAGAAAAAGAAATCTTCCATTTTTTGTAGGAGATATTAGATGGGATTATGAAGGGCTTAAGATTAGTTTAGTCAGTATAGATGGTTATGAGAAATTGTGTCTATTATTTGATAAGACTGTATACTTGTACCAAGTCACCCAAGAATCTTATAAACCTTCCTCTTGGATTGATTCGCCGAATGATTATTATCCTTTTTATTTTAGCGAAAACTCAGATATGATTAACAAAATAAAAGAAGATGTAGATCTTGTTAGGGATGATAAAATAATTCATTTTTTGATAGTTGGCCTAGAAGATGTGATAGATGTCCTAACGATAGATTTTCCGATAATAAGTAAGGATTAGAAAGGATATTATGATTTTTAAGAAAACATTTAGGAAATTTTTTATAAGAGACGGTAGCCATGACCTATATTGGTTTCTCTTTGGATTAGTATTTTTATTTACTTTTGCACTTATACAGATGCCACAGTGGATATTTTGTTTGGGTCTTGGAGGACTAACGAGTTCGATTTTTAGATATATTACTAAGGACGATTTGTTTTATGAAGAATTTCTAAATTTAAACACTAGAAGCAAGAAACTTAATTACATATTAAGTAAAAATATATTTACACTTTTTTTCCTGGCAGCTTTTGTTTTGCTTTTATATTTTATATCAAATATAGGAATAAAGATTGGAATTATAGGTGGAAATCATATTGAATTTCACATATTTTTTTCTATAATAATCTATATACTAGCAACAGAAAATATTATTTTAATATTTAATCACAAGTTGGTACCTAGCTATAAATCAGGATATAGAAGAAATTATAGTGAAGATATAGAGGTTGGGATTAAAAATTTTAAAGCGATGATTCCGTCATTGATAATAAATGTAATTTTGTCTATATTAATATTTACATTTAAAATGAACTTGAATCTTTTTTTGGGTGTAGTTTATTTAATGGCTTCAGTGTTTATTTTTACAGCTTATAGAAATTTTTGAAATAGCATTAAATATATTTACATGAAGATAGGAGGAATTATGTTAGATGAAATATTAATTGGAATAGCTATAGGATGTATTTTATTAATTACAGTTTACAGGTCAAAGTTTAAAGGGGACATTGGTGAGTTAGTTGCTGCGAAATTTTTAAATAACTTGGATGAAAATGATTATAAAATTATTCATGATATAAAAATAAATAATCCAACTAGACATACAAAAACAAGCCAAATTGATCATTTGGTAGTGTCAAAATATGGTATTTTTGCTGTTGAAACCAAGGCCTATAAGGGAAAGATTTATGGGAAAGAGTATTCTCGTAATTGGACTCAATATTTAGGAAATAAAAAATATGATTTCATGAATCCAATTTTACAAAACTATGGCCATATAAAATCTCTAGAAGCAATATTAAATGAATCTTATCCTGATATGAAATATTTTTCTATAATCGCTTTTTCACCAGAGGCTAATTTAGAAGCTGTAGAGGTAAAGGATGCTAAAATTTGTAAGATTTCACAAGTTGGAAAACTAATTGAAGACTTATCTACTGAGGAAATAATAAATAGTGAAGACCTTGATAAAATTCTTGAGATTATAAAAGAAAACAAATCTTTCCAAACTGATTTTGGACATACAAGAGACATCAAGAAAATTAAAAAAGAAAACCAAGCTAAAATAAAGGTAGGAATTTGCCCTAGGTGTGGCAGTGAACTTGTGGAAAGAGATGGTAAATATGGAAAATTTATGGGCTGTTCTAATTTTCCTAAATGTAGGTTTGTTGAATCGAAAAGCAAAGGTAAGTAATTATAAATTTTTATAGGTGATATATGACGACTAGGAAAAATAAGCAAATTATATTTGCGCTTTTCTATATATTATCATTTCCGATTCTATATTTAGTATTTTTACTCAGTGAAAGAGTGGATTTTATACCGATTTTTAATAACATCTTGCTAGGCTTTGCGGTTTTATTATTTTTTGCCTATCAGATTTTCTTTATAAACAAATTTACTGAGCTTGGTATAAATTTTTATTTAAAACTTATTGTGACTTTGCTTTTAATTGGAATAGGATTTTTTGTGGGATACATAATTCTTATTGTAAGTATTTTTGCAATAAAGGATAATGTGAGCTTTTCTTATGAGGGGGATAGTTATTATATCCTAAACGAAGGCTGGATTGATGAGGACTTTGTGATTTATAAGAAAAATTTTATTACTATGGATAAGATGACATTTGAGGATAGCGAGAAAACTTTTGAAAATCTTGAAAAAATCACAGACAAAGATGCTAGATCCAGACTTGAATCATATTTATTTGTGGAGAAAGACCTATCATCAAACGATAATAATAATGAAAATAATTTGGAATATGAGAATCTTAATGAACAAGAAATTTTAAATAATTTTAGCCTTAAAGATGTAAAGAAAATTCCAAATAGTAATTTTGGTCTTGTAGAAGTTGATAGGGCAGGGGCTAGGTCTAGATGGTTTTTTGTTGATATAATAGGTGACGAAATATATTATGTTTCAGAAATTCTTGACACAAGTCCAGATATTAGAGGAGAAATAGACAAAGAAGGTGTGGTTTTTCTTCACACTAAAGATATAAATGATAATGAACATGTCTACAAATCAGAAGATTCTGGCGAAACTTTTAAACTAATCGATTAAGACTATTTTAATTTGCTTTTAATTAGATTTTGCATATAATATTTTTAGGGAATGAAGTTCGCCCTTGATAATTATAATCTAAAACGCCTGTGCTGATGACTTCTACTTTATGTAGGGTTGTCAGCTTTTTTATTAGAAGGAGAAAAAATGATTTTATCACTCGGACTTATTTTGATTGTAGGGATGATTTTTGCTAAAATTTTCGAGAAGTTAAAGCTGCCTAGGATTATTGGCATGCTTCTTACAGGGATTATACTGGGGCCACAAGTTTTAGACTTACTAGATAGTAAAATATTAGGTATTTCATCAGAACTTAGAACCATTGCCCTTATAGTAATTTTATTAAAGGCAGGCCTCAGTTTAGATATAAAAGACCTCAAAAAGGTCGGAAGGTCTGCAATTTTGTTATCATTTCTGCCAGCTAGTTTTGAAATCTTAGCTTATGCAATTTTTGTACCTAAACTATTGGGTTTAAGCCTAATAGATAGCCTACTTATGGGAGCTGTTATGGCTGCAGTATCTCCAGCCATAGTTGTGCCTAGGATGGTAAAATTAATCGACGAAGGCTATGGAAAGAATGAATCAGTGCCACAAATGATTTTAGCAGGGGCATCTTGCGATGATGTTTTCGTTTTGGTATTATTTTCATCATTTTTGCCTATGGCAAAAGGTTCTGCTTTTTCCTATAAGTCTTTATTAAAAGCTCCAATTTCAATTGTTTTAGGAATTGGTATTGGAGTCCTTATAGGATATTTATTATATTTATTTTTTGAAAGACGCTATAAAAACGGATCTTATATTAGAAATTCTTCAAAAGTTATAATTATTTTAGCTCTTGCATTTCTACTTGTAAGTATGGAAGGTATGCTAAAAGATCTTATACCTATTTCTGGCCTTCTTGCTGTAATTGCAATGGCATCATCTTATAAAATAAAGGCTGAAAAAAGACTTATTGAAAGATTATCTGAAAAATTCGCCAAATTATGGATTTTTGCAGAGATTCTACTTTTTGTCCTTGTTGGAGCAGAAGTTGACATCAAATATATGACAGGAATTGGCTTTGTTGGTATTATCCTAATCTTTTTAGGTCTTCTTATTAGATCTATTGGAGTATTTATTTCTGTTGTAGGTTCTAGGCTTAATAAAAATGAAAAGATTTTTACAATTTTAGCCTATACACCAAAGGCTACAGTTCAAGCTGCTATTGGATCAGTTGCCCTTGCTAATGGTTTGGAACCAGGTATGGCAATTTTATCTGTGGCAGTTCTAGGAATTATTATTACAGCTCCATTAGGTGCCATATTAATTGATAAATCTTATAAAAAATTACTAAAAAAAGCCTCTAATTAATTTAAAGGTATAATCCTATAAAAGAAGGAGGATATTATGGCAGAAACAAGTTTGAAAGTTAGTTTATTAAATTATACAAAAAATGGTGAGGAAACTATAGCTCAAGCCGGAAAACTATGTTATTCACCTGTTGGTGTGGATGAAATTTCAAAAAAACAAGACGGGGAATCTATTGAGAAATATGTAAAGATGCTAGCAAGCCTAGGACACTTAAGCCCGATTGAGCACATTTCCTTTACCTTTGCAGCAGAAGGAGTATCAAGGACTTTGACCCATCAACTAGTTCGCCACAGGCTCGCTTCTTATTCTCAGCAATCACAAAGATATGTAAAGCTTGATGGATTTGAGTACATAATTCCGCCACACATAAAAGAAAACAAAGAAGCTTCTGAAATTTTTATTAAGGCTATGGAAGAAGATCAAAAAGCCTATGACGAATTAGCAGAAATTCTTACAAAAAAGCATTTTGAAGATTTAATTAAAGATGGTGAAGATGAAAAATCTGCAAAGAGAAAGGCTACAAAGATGGCCATAGAAGATGCTAGATATGTCTTTCCAAATGCTTGTGAGACAAAAATAGTTTTTACAATGAATGCAAGAACCCTACTTCACCTTTTTAACTTAAGATCTTGCAACAGGGCTCAGTGGGAGATAAGAGAACTTTCTGATCAGATGCTTAAACTTGTAAAAGGCATATATCCAAATATATTTGCAAAGGCTGGACCATCTTGTATAGGAGGTCCTTGTCCAGAAGGCAAGATGACTTGTGGAAAAATAGAAGAAGTTAGAGAAAAATACAAAAATATTTAAGAGCCATAGGCTCTTTTATTTTGCCTTACAACGGGTATAAATAAATATAAAGAACTATAAAGAAGAGGTTTTTATGGCATATATTGAATTAAAAGAAGTTAGTAAAAAATACAAGTCAGGCCAGTCAGAAATACTTGCAAATGACAAGATAAGCTTTGACTTAGACGCCGGTAAACTCTTGATAATTGTGGGTGCATCAGGTGCTGGAAAGACTACACTTTTAAATATAATTGGTGGAATGGAACAAGCCACTAGTGGAGATATATTAATCGATAGTAAGAACTTATCAAAATTAAATGAAAAGGAACTTACTGATTATAGACGAAATGATGTTGGTTTTGTATTTCAGTTTTACAATCTGATTCCAAATCTTACAGCACTAGAAAACGTAGAGCTTGCAAGTGAGATTTCAGAAAATTCCTTAAAGGCAGAAGAAGTTTTGGATGAGGTGGGTCTTTCAAAAAGACATGACAATTTCCCGTCTCAACTTTCAGGTGGGGAGCAGCAAAGAGTTGCTATCGGAAGAGCGCTTGCAAAAAATCCTAAAATTTTACTTTGCGATGAGCCAACAGGCGCCTTAGATTATAAAACAGGTAAAAACATATTAAAACTCCTCCAAGATGCTTCAAGGGATCTCGGAGCTACAGTTATAATCATAACCCACAATTCACTTATAAAGCCTATGGCAGATACTGTTATAGAGCTTAGGGATGGGAAAATTGTGGAAAATTATGAAAATACTAATCCTGTTTCAGTAGAAGATTTAGAGTGGTAAAATGAAAACTTATTTTAAAAATATCTTACGAGATATTAAAAAAACAAAGGGAAAAGTTTTTTCAATCGGGGTAATGGTTGGGCTAGCGACTATGGTTATTGTAGCCCTGAATCTTTCTGGTCCTTCTATGAGAAAAAGCTTGGAAAAATCCTTAGAGATATTTAATCACCCTGATATAATCGTCAAGTCAACCTATCCTATGGATTATGAAGATAAGATACTCATAGAAAAAGATAAGGACATTGATCAGATTTCTTTTATTAATACAATTGACTTATTTGATAAAGAAAAAATTATTAGATTAAAATCTTTTGATAAAAACTTTAGTAAAGTTAAAATTGTTGAGGGAAATAATATCAGTAAAGATGATGAAATCATACTTGATAAATCATTGAAAGACTATTATAAAATTGGTGATGAGCTTGATTTATCTTATATTAATAAAGACCAAAAAGATGATAATGAGCTTAAAAATACAAAGTATAAAGTAGTCGGATTTTTCACCACGAGTGAAAAGTTCATGGAGGATATGAGAGAAGTATCTCCACTTGGCAAGAAAGAATTAGATGGTTATGGCTTTATCAAAAAGGATAATTTTCTAACAGAAAAATTCAATGAAGTCAATATTTCCTATAAAGATTCCATTGAAATGGATAAAACTAGTGGGGAATATATTGATTTTGTTAACTTAAAAAAGAATAAAATTGAAGATGATATATATCAAAGGCCAAAAAATCTTTTAAATAAAATAAAAAAGGAAGCTAATGAGAAAATATCTGATGCAGAAGATGATATAAATGAAGCAGAAGATAAGATTAGTAATACTGAGAAAGATTTGAAAGATGCTAAGCTTAAGCTAGATGATGGATTTAGAAAATATGAAGAAGAAAAATCGAACTATGATAGGCAAATCCGAGATGCCGAAATTAAGCTTTCTGATTCCTTAAATACTTTGGAAAACGGTCAAAAACAATTAGAAGATGCAAAAATAAAGTTAAGAGCATCCAGAGCGGAATATGATAAACAAATGCCAGAAGCAGAAAGGACTTTGGATGAAAAACACCAAGAGCTTACAAATGCTAGGACTGAAATAAATGCTAAAAAGACCGAAATACAAAACAATATAGCAAACATAGAAAATGTTATAAATGGTGAAAATATTTCACAAGAAAAAGGCTTAGACTCAGAAATTAATGAAAACCAAGATAATTTAGAACTTCAAAACCCTGATGATATAGAAAATAAGTTTGCCGAATTAGAAAATCAAAAGCAAGCCCTCCAACAAGCTCTTGTAGAAATAGAAGCTAAGGAAAAGGAAGTCTCACAAGGCTTTGCTGAATATGAAAAAGCAAGGGCTGAATTTGAAAATAAAAAAGCTTCTTCTCTTAAACAATTAGAAGATGCCCAAAACCAGATAGATCAAAACCAAATAGAAATAAATCAGGGATGGACACAATACTACCAAGGTCGTGATAGGCTTAATTATAACAGGGAAGACGGAAGACGAAAGCTTGAAGATGCTTATAATAAATTGTTATCTTCAAAGGCTGAATATGAAGATGGCCTTAAAAAATTCGATGATAATAAGGGAGAAGCCAAGGAAAAAATCGAAGATGGTAAAAAGGAAATTGCTGATAAAAAAGAACTCTTATTAAAGCTTAGAGACCCAGAATACAAGGTCCTAACAATCTTTGATGATGAGGGGATAGATACTTACTATCAAAACTCCTTAAATATGGATTCTTTATCGAGAGTATTTCCTGTGTTTTTCTATATGGTTGCTATGCTTGTGACCCTTACAACCATGCAAAGATATATTCAGGAGCAAAGACTTATAAATGGGACACTAAAATCACTTGGATATTCAAACAAGATGATTGCAAGAAGATTTTATATATACGGATTGATTCCAACAATCTTAGGGTCAATAATTGGAGGAATCCTAGGCAGAATTCTGATTGTAAAAGTAATTTTCAATGCTTATTCAACAGGTTTTGAAATACTTGATATATCATATATAAACTCTCTTAAAGTTATAATTGGATCTATTATCCTATCTTCTTTATTGGTTGCTTTGACTGTATATTTTAGCTCTAAAGATACTGTAAGGGAAAGTCCAGCAAGGCTCCTGCAGGCAAAGGCACCTGAAATTGGAACAAAAATACTACTCGAAAAAATAAGACCAATTTGGAAAAAAATGACTTTCATGCAGAAAATTACCGCAAGAAATATCTTTAGGTACAAGTCTAGGATGTTTATGACAATATTTGGTGTAGCAGGATGCACAGCTCTTATATTTTTCGGCTTTGCAATGATTGATTCATTAAAAGATACATCAAATATCCAGCAGCATGAACTTCATAATTATAAGGTTGTAGCAATTCTAGATGAGAAAGCAAAAGATGATGATTTAAAAAAATATAATGAAAAACTCAAAAATTACAAGCACTTATCAATAAGAGATGAATCAGCGACCCTTTCAAAAGATGGAAAAGACCTAGATATTTCAATTGTAATTCCAGAAGATAGAAATAAGTTTAAGGATTTTGTAAACTTAAGAAAAGATAGGAAATATTCAATTGATCTAGAAAATGCTGGTGCAGTAATTACCGAAAATGCAAGTAATGTACTAAATATCAAAGAAAAAGATAAGATAAAAGTAAAAGTAGATGGCAAAGAAATAGAGGTAGAAGTTGGTGCCATAACCGAAAACTACGTGGCCGATTACCTATATCTTTCAAAGAAAACCTACGAAGAATTATCTAATGATAAGCTTAAGTTAAATGCAAATTATATAGAAGGTGATCCAAATGAAATTATTGATGACCTAGAAGATGAAGAAGCAGTAATGGCTGTAGTAAATACAAGCAAGGCTTACGCATCAATGGATTCCCTGCTTGATAATTTAAACTTAGTAATAGTTGTTATAACCCTTATCTCATCGGTACTTGCAAGTGTTGTTTTATATAATATAACAGATATAAATGTAAGTGAGAGAAAAAGGGAGCTTGCTACAATTAAGGTCTTAGGATTTTATGCTAAGGAAGTAACATCTTATATCTACAGGGAAATATTCATCCTAACCCTAATAGGAATTGTTGGAGGATTTGGACTTGGATATTTGATGTTTAGGTATATCCTAAGAGTTGTGGCTCCTAGAAATATTATGCTTGCCTACAAGCTACATCCTCTAAGCTTTTTGGTAAGCGCGGGAATAACTCTTATACTTTCACTTATAATGTTAGTTTATATCCACAAAAAATTAAAGAAAATAGACATGGCTGAGGCAATGTCTAGCGGGGAATAATATGGCTCTTTGTCAAATCGTGTTGGTAATTAAAAATCAACTACATTTTTTATCGGGGATAGAAATTTCTATCCCCGATTTTTAACTAGTAAATAAATTCCTTGAAATAAGTATTCTAGTCCTAAAATTCGCAAAATTCCTGTAACCAAACGCCACTCTCTTTAAAACCTTAATGTAATTGTTTATTCCCTCAATAGTACCATTAGAATATTCAAATTTAAATGAATTCTTAAGATAATCAATATATTCAAGACAAGTATCAATAGATACCTGCATCCTAAAACCAATCCTATCCCTAAAATAAATCAAATGCTTTTTAAAAGAATCAAAATCTCGATTTTCAATATCTTGCCTGATAATCTGATAGCAGGTATAAGAGTCTTCTAGAACCTTATCAACTGAAATACTTTCGTTAACAACATCTAGCTGAGAAATATACCTACCAGGGAAATGTACTTTTTTAGAAATGACCGTCGAGCTAAGCAATCTATAAGGCTTTAGAAATAGCTTCCAATATTTCTTAAGCTTCTTGTAATCTAAAGAATAAGTAGAGTAAGTCTTCATAGTATCAACTCTAATCTGATTAAAAGATCTAGAAAAAAGACCAACAATATGAAACCTGTCGATAATAATATTAGCATTTACAAATAACTCCTTAATTAAAGAAATATAAGGACTATACATATCAATACAAATAGTCTCAACTTGATTTCTAACAGATTTAGGAAAAGAAGAAAAATATCTTTTTAAAAAAGGCAATTGTCTATTCTCAACAATATCAACTATCCTATGATTATCAGCATCACAATAAATAAAACTCATAGCACCTTTAGTTGACTTAAATTCATCAAAACATAGATGTTTAGGAAGCGTTCTAAAATCTACATTAAAATAATTATCAAATCTAGCTAAAAATCTAGCAACACTAGTAGTGGAAATGTTATTATCCCTAGCAATATCTTTAATTGAAATCTTCTTAGTTAAATCAACCAATATATGTCTTTTGACTTGATTAGATATATTACAATGCTTATCAACTACCTTAGTTTCGAGTAA
>CAUPHU010000019.1:0-14755 GCA_963511095.1 uncultured Anaerococcus sp.
GGGAAGTGCTATTGATAGAAAAATAGGATCTAGGTTTGACCAGTGGTTTGCGCAAACTATTATATCTTTATTTTCAGGAATATTTTCCCTTCCATACACTTTTATCCTATAAAAAGGAAATAAAAATATTTTTACAATCCAAACTACCACACTATAAAACATCCTTATCCTCCAAATGGGAAATGATAAGGCTAACCGTTTGATCTATATTAAGTTTAGAGCTATCAATTACAATTGCACCATCAGCAATCTTAAGAGGTGCAACTTTCCTATTTGAATCATAGTCATCTCTTTTTATAATAGCCTTTTCTATTTCTTCTACAGTCATATCTGATTCGCCCTGATCAAATCTTCTTTTGGCCCTTGTAAGAGCTGAGGCTGTCAGATAAAACTTGTATTTAGCATCTGGGAAAACTACGCTTCCTATATCACGACCGTCTAAGATAAATGAGGTATCCTCTGCAATTTTTCTTTGAAGATCAACCATCTTCTCCCTAACATAATTTCTTGCAGATACCCAGGATACATTGGCTGTCACCTCGTCATTTCTAAGCTTATCCGTCACATCTATACCATTTAAAAATAACTTATTGTCCTTAAAATCTATGCTTATTTCACTAAGAAGTGATTTTAAAATCTTATCACTTGTTTCTTCTCCATATCCCTTATCAAGGAAATATTTTGTAACAGCTCTATACATAAGACCTGTGTTTAGGTATTCAATTTTTAGTTTTTCTGCTAAGATTTGTGAGATAGTTGACTTTCCTGATCCACTTGGACCATCAACAGCTATTATATATGTCATGCATTCTCCTTTATGAAACTTCCTGCTGCATAAGCAGTTGAAAAACAAATTTGTAAATTAAATCCACCAGTTAATCCATCGATATCTAAAATTTCTCCTACAAAAAATAAATTTTTAATAAGCTTTGATTCCATATTTTGTGGATTAATTTCTCTCACATCAACCCCGCCCCTAGTAACAATGGCAGACTCAAAGGATCCAAACCTATCAAATTCAAGTTCAAAATTTTTGATCTTATCTACTAGTATTTTTCTTTCTTCTTTAGAAAATTCTCCAGCCTTCTTATTAGAATCTATGCCAGATCTTTCTAATATTAAGTTGAGTAATGAATCATTAAGCAGAGATTTAAGTGCGTTTTCTACGGATTTTCTTGGATTTTCATTAATTAAGTAGATAATTTTCTTATCCAAATCATTATAAGTTATGTCCTTATAAAAATCTATAGAAATCTCATCTATTTTTTCACCTCTTATTAAAGAGCTCAATTTTAAAGCCGCAGGACCAGTGATAAAATTAGGATTTATCAAAATATCTCCATCCATAGTTACTTGTTTTCTTTCGGTATGGGCACTTAACCTAATATCTCTAAGAGAAATAGCCTTAATATTTAGCCTATTTTTAATAAAAATTGGTACCAAAACCGGACTTGTTCCTATTATTTTGTGTCCTAATTTATGCGCAATTTCATAACCATAACCATCTGACCCTGTTTTAGGATATGATTTGCCACCAGTAGCTACTATTAGATAATCAAAAGCATATGTTTTATTATTGGAGTCAGTAAGATAAAACACCCCATCATAGTACACTTTTTTTATTTTTGTATTTAGTTTAAATTCGACAGAATTTTCTTCTAATTTTTTTCTAAAAAAGGAGATTATATCACTTGCCCTTTGAGATTTTGGAAATACCCTGCCATCTTCTTCTGTTATTGTATCTAGGCCATTTTTATTTAAATATTCTATAAGTCCATAATTATCAAATTTATTGAAAGCTGAATAAATAAATTTCTTGTTCCTAACTATATTTTCTAAAAACTCATCATAATAAGCTATATTTGTAAGATTGCACCTACCACCGCCTGTCATAAGCAGTTTCTTACCAATGTCATTATTAGAATCAAATATTGTTATTTCATTCTCATTATTTTTTGCGATTATACCTGCCATCATTCCAGCAGGACCCGCTCCAATTATTCCTATTTTTTTCATATTTATCCCACAAAAAAAGATAGTTACCTATCTTATTATTTCTTTAACAAATTTTAATTCTTCATTGTTAAAATATCTATACTCTTCTTTTTTTAGATTATCTAGCCTTATCCTTCCAATCCTAATCCTCTTAAGATTTAGAACATCAGCCTCAAAATATTTAAACATCCTTCTAATTTGTCTGTTATAACCTTGGTGGATTATTACCTTATAGGTATCATCCCCAAGATAAGTTAATTTAGCATCAGAAGTTCTTTCACCATTTCCTATATCAAGACCTCTTTCGAATTCTTTTTCTTGATTTTTATTTAATTTCTTATTTACTTTTACTATATATTCCTTATCAAGCTTGTATTTTGGATGGGTTAGGCTATTGGTAAATTCTCCATCATTAGTAATTATAAGAAGCCCTTCGCTATCCTTATCAAGTCTTCCTGCCGCAAAAAATCTCTCATCTATATCAATCAAATCATTTAGGTCTTTTTCATTAAAGGGATCAAAATTTGATGTAATAAAACCAACTGGTTTATATAATTTTATATAAAACTTTTTTACAAGGTCTAGAGTATTGCCACAAACTTCGACAACATCATTATCAGAAACTTTTATGCCCGGTTCAGTTATCACTTGGCCATTTACCTTAACTTTCCCCTGAACAATTAAGTCATCAGCTTTTCTACGTGAAGTATAACCACTGTTTGCAATATATTTATTAATCCTCATTTTCACCCATCCTTATTTCAGGTAGATCTTCTAGTGATTCTAGGTTAAAGTACTTCAAAAACAAATCGGTTGTTCCGTATATTATAGGCTTACCGATTTTATCAAGCCTGCCTTTTTCTTTAATGAGATTTTTCTCTAAAAGCGAATCTATCGTAGATTGTGAATTGACCCCTCTAATCTTATCAATCTCTACTCTGGTAATTGGCTGCTTATAGGCTATTATTGATAGGGTCTCTAGGGTAGAGTTAGTTAGTTTTTTTTCTGATTTCGACAATAGGTTTTCGAAATACTTATCACTAGCCTTCCTGGTAGTAAATTGGTATGAATTATTAAATCTCCTAATCACAAGACCACTTTCAATCTCAGTTCTCTCATCAATCATTTGATCAAGACATTTTTTTATGTCAGACTTAGAAAAATCATATAATATTTTACTTAATTCACCTATACTTATAGGTTCTGCCCATACATATAGGACCTCTTCTATAAGGCCTTTTAAGTATTTTTCTGTCATTTATCCCTCTTAAATATTTTAAAAGAATTTATTTCTGTTTGCTTTATATATATTTCATTAAGTCTAACCATCTCAAGTAAGGCCAAAAAAGTCGCAATACATTCAGCCTTTGAATTGATTCTTCTTGTTATATCAATCAAATTAAGTTCTTTTGAGAAATTTAGAGTTTTTCTTAGACTAATTAGGTAAGAGTTTACGTCTGGAATTTTTACCTGCTCGAATATCTTCTCTTCTTTTTGCTTTTCTTTATTTAATCTTTTAATTAATTTTGTAAACTCTTTTGATAATATATCTACGTCTTGAGATAAAGCAAAAGTCTCTTTTTGAAAACTAGCTAAATCTTCTTGGTATTTTGAACGGATTTTCCTAGCCTCTTCTTCTAAAAACTTAAAATCATCCTGGACTGACTTAATTTTTTTATACTCAATCAGGTAGGCTAAGAAGTCTTCTTCAAGATTTTCATTTTCAGGCTTTGGAAGAAGCTTATTTGCTTTTATAGTAAGAAGTATTGATGATGTATAAATAAATTCTGATAGCATAGATATTTCAATATCCATCTTGGCCATCTCCTCCAAAAAAGGATTTGTAATCTCTTCTATCTTCACATCATAAATATCTATTTTTTGCTTGTCAATAAGCTTAAGCAGGAGATCAAAAGGTCCCTCAAAATCAGAAAGCTTAATATTAAGATTCATTAACTCTTCTTAGGGCATAGAAAATTGCGATTATTGTCTTAGCATCTGTAATTTCACCATTTTCAACCATTTGGTATAAATCGATAATTTTGTAAGACTTGCTTGATACGTTTTCGTCTTCGTCTTGTTCTAGAGGTGCTTCAACCAAGTCTTCAGCTACGAAAAATGAAAGTTTATCATTTGTAAATCCAGGTGAAGAATGCATATCGAATAGATACGTTACTTTTTCTGGTAAGAATCCGACTTCTTCTTGAAGTTCTCTTTTAGCAGTTTCTATTGGAAGCTCTCCTGGATCTACAAGACCTGCAGGAATTTCAAGAGTCACCTTATCAATTGCCTTCCTATATTGGCTTACCATCCATAGCTTATCTTCTCCATCAAAAGCAATTATTCCAACGCCTTTTTGGTGGTCAACTATTTCTCTCTTAGAATATCTTTTATTTTCTAGCTCGACAGTTTCTACTCTTAACTTTAAGATTTTCCCATCATATATATTATCTGATTTTATCGTTTTTTCATAAAACTTTTCTTCATTCATTTCTTAAATCCTCCGCCATTTCTAAAATTTCTTTGGCTGATTTTTTTGTGGTTTCTGTAATATCCACTCCACCGATTAGCCTTGCAATCTCATAGGTTCTTTCTTCATCCTTAATAGTTTTAGAACTAGAAATTGTAAATTTGCCATGATCTTCCTTACTTATTAAAATATGGTTATTTGCAAGGGATGCAATTTGTGGAAGATGGCTTATCGCTATAATTTGTCTAGTTTTTGATAAATCAAGTATCTTCTCTCCAACAATTTGGGCAGTCCTTCCACTAATTCCTGTATCTATTTCATCGAAAATCATGGTACCAATATCATCGAAACTTGCAAATACTTCTTTAAAAGCTAGCATTATACGGGATATTTCACCACCAGATGCTGTTTTTGTAAGTGAAGATAGGTTTTCACCCTTGTTTGTCCTTATGAGAAAGTCAATATCATCAAAACCTGTTTTATCAATCTTATCTTTTTTTGTAAGATTGACTTTAAATTTACCATTTTTTATGTTTAATTCCACTATTTTTTTATTGATTGAATTTTCAAGTTCTGATATTTTCTTTAGTCTTATAGCGTGGATTTCAGTTGCCCTTTTTAGCATCTTTTCATCAATGTCATCTAAGATGCTGGATAGATTGTTTTTTAAATCATCGATTTTGTCAAGTTCGTCAAGTCTAGATTTCATGGAATCATAATATATTTTTATCTCTTCTGTATTGTTTCCATACTTTCTCTTTAGATCGAAAATTTTTCTATTAAGATCTTCTAAAGCCTCCAGCTTCTCTGGGTCTGAAGAAAGTGTTTCTGCATAGGAATCCGCCTCAGAGTATATATCATTAATCTCATCTGAAATAGACATGAGCCTATTATAAAGGTCAGATGACTTAGGGTCTATATCGATAAAATCATCTATAAATGAAGCTGTCTCACCAATTAACTTGCTCAAAGATGGCATTTGAAAATCGTCAGAATCAATAAGACTTAGCATCTGATAATAAGCTTCCTTTAGACTTGATACATTAGTTAGCTTCTTATATTCACTTTCTATTTCTTCTTCATCTAAGTTAAATAGGTCAACGCTGTCTATCTCATCTATTTGATAATTTAACAAATCTCTTTCACGACT
Organism: uncultured Anaerococcus sp.; assembly: GCA_963511095.1. Classification (GTDB taxonomy): domain Bacteria; phylum Bacillota; class Clostridia; order Tissierellales; family Peptoniphilaceae; genus Anaerococcus. The sequence continues at coordinate 5,616 of CAUPHU010000019.1, forward strand.
TATTTCTTCATCTGATAAATCAAAATTTTCAAAACGTTTAATATAATCGTTTCTTTCCTTGTATAATTTGTCTAGTTCTTCCTTGATTTCTTTAGTTTTTTCGTCATTTTGATAGGAATCAATCAGATTTATATAATTTGACTTGTTAATATAGATATTTGAATCACCTTGTTTATATATATCAATTAGGTCTTCGCTAATATCCTTTAAAACATTTAGATTTGATAACCTTCCATTAATTCGAATACTTGAAGAGTTTCTGCCAATATTTCTTGTTATAATTAGCTTCTCGTCATCAAAGCTTAAGCCATAAGATTCAAGTTCTTTTATTAGCTTCTTATCGAGAATAAACACAGCTTCTAATATAGTTTGTTCTTTAAAATTTCCAATGATATCCTTGCTAGCCCTTTTGCCTAAAATTAGATTAATGGCTTCAAGGATTATCGACTTTCCTGATCCTGTCTCACCAGTCAAGACATTAAATTTGTCTTCAAAAAAGATATGGTCTTTTTTTATTATTATGAAATTGTCAATATATAGCTCTTTAAGCATTATTTAACCAGGTTCCTAAGCTCTTCAACAAGATCATCTATAGATTCTAAATCTTTAGGTGTTATAAATATTGTATCAATTCCCGTTACAATACCACCTACATTTTCGAGCTTAGCATTTGTTATGTATTGGCCACATACAGTTGCACAATATGATATAGTCTTAATCACAATTAGTTGAGCTGATTTTTCTACTGATAAAACTGCTTCCTTGAAAATCTTTTCAATTCTTTCAGTTAGGGTATCATAAACAGCATCAACAACCGTATATTTGTACTCATAGTCATCGCTTTGAACCTTTGAAATCCTAAGCTCTTTTATATCTCTTGATATAGTAGCTTGAGTTGCATTAACCCCTTGTTGTCTTAAGATTTCAGACAGCTGACTTTGTGTTCTCACTTCGTTATTTTGTATTATATCTAAAATTAGTCTTTGTCTAGTATACTTTTTCATTTTTTCCCCTAATAACTTCGATTTGTTAGGTAATCTATTAAATATAATAGAACTTCATTATTTTTAAAGCCCTTAATAGCTTCCTTAGCATCTAAATTGACCTTTTGTAGAGTCTCTTCCGCATCATTTCTATCCATAATATTTAGTATATTAAGCTCGGCATCATAGTTTTCTTCTAATAAATCATCTTGAATCTGAAAGGCTAAACCTAAATTTTCTGCAAAACTCTCAATATACTTAATATCTTCCTCATCCCTAGCCGAAACTATCGCAGCCGATACACAAGCAGCCTTGAATAAATCTGAAGTTTTTTTCCTATATACTTCAAAAAGATAATCACTGTTATATGATTTTGGTTTTCTTAAATCTAGGACTTGCCCACCAATCATTCCGCTTTTTGATGCTCGTTCTAATATGTATAATCCTGCTTCAAGGAACTTCTCATCTTTTAATCCAAGCTTATAAAGGATAAGACTTGCTTCATTAAGTAGAGCATCTCCTGTCAAGATAGCAATGTCTTCGCCAAATTTCTTATGCACACTAGCCTGCCCCCTCCTATAATCATCATTATCCATAGCAGGAAGGTCATCATGAACTAATGAATAGGCGTGGATAAATTCTATAGCCATAGCAAGATCTAGGTCTCTTTCATTTATAACTTGTGAAAACATTTTCTTGCTTTCTAGATATAGAAAAGCTCTCACTCTCTTACCCCCATCACTAGCATATAACATAGCTTCTTCTAATATGTTAGTTGGCTTAAAATAGGTCTTAACTTTTTCATTTATAGTATTTTTATTATTATTAATCGCTTCTAAAAACTTTTCTTTATTCATCACTACCTATTATTTCTACCTTGGCCTTATAGTTTTCTAGCTTCTCCTCTAGGGCCTTATACATTTTTTTAGCTTCCTTATAAAGCTTTATAGATTCATCTAAGTTATCTTTATTATTTTCGATTTTTTCTAAAGTCTCTTCTATTTTCTTATACTGGTCTTCAAATGTCTTATCCATCAATAATCCTTGCTTTCCTACTACCATCGCTAAACTTAAGCTCTATTTCATCTCCTAAATTTAGGCTATGGGCTGAGTATATCTTGTTATCCTTAATGAGTATTTCAATCTCTCTTTTCCTAAGGTCTAACATTTTTTCCAAAACACCAAACTTATAAGATAGGTTGTTAAGCTTATTTTGATTATAGTAAATTATATCATCCATTACCTTATCGAGATTTTTGTTAAGCTTAGAAAGCTCTTTTAATCTTTCTTCTATCATAGCATTCGGAGATAGACTCTTAATCTTAGATTCGATTGTATTTAGTCTCAGCTTTCTAATATCAAGCATGTTTTCAATTATAGACTTAGCATGATTAAACTTATTTGCTAGATTTTTCTCATAATCAATATAGTCAGCTATTAAGTATGACCCAGCTTCAGTTGGTGTCTGTAGACTCAAATCGCTTGTGTAATCAATCAAAGTCGTGTCAATATTATGTCCTATAGCTGATATAATAGGAGTCTCTGCCCTAAAAACAGCTTCTATAATCCTTCTCTCATTAAAACTTGAAAGATCTTCATTAGATCCACCGCCCCTTGTTATAACAATAACATCCAAACTCAGTTTGTCTAAACTATCAATTGCATCAGATATTAGGTCAACTGCATCATTACCTTGCACCTTTACTGGCGCAAGGTAAATATGTATATCATTTGCCTTACTATTTATCATGGCAAGAAAATCGACAATAGCAGCCCCATCTTTGGATGTAACTAAGCCTACCTTCTTTACAAGCTTAGGGATTGGTTTTTTATTATCCTTATCAAAGTATCTCTTAGCCTTAAATTCTTCTTGCATCTTAAGAAATTCTAAATATTGTTTAGATAGACCCTCTTCTTCGACTGAGTTTGCTACAACTATTAACCTTGAAGAGTAATTGTTGTAGGATAAGTTACCCCTAACAATGATTTGTTTGCCTTGAGAAAATTCTATATTGATGTCCTTATCTTCAAAATAATAAATAACTGCATCAATAACTTCCGATCCTTCTTTGAGTGAAAAATATAGGTGGTAGTTATTAACCCTTATATTTGAGAGTTCACCGCTTAAGTAGACCCTTTGAAAAATTGGGTCATGTTTTATATTAGATTTTATATATTCATTAAATTGTTTGACGCTTAAGGGTTTTCTCATTTATTATCTTTTCTAACTATGTTGCCTAAAATAAGGTTAACAATCTTATAGTCATCTTCTCCAGCAAATTTTTTGGCTAAATTTACAGCTTCATTTATAGAAACTGACACCGGTATATCTAGAAAATAAATTTCATTAATAGAAAGATAAATTATAGACCTAACAACTCTACTAAGCTTAGGCATCGACTTATCTATAATTTCCTCTAGCTTCTTATCAATTTTTTCGTAATTTTTTATATAAGAATCTATAGATTCCACTATGAACTTCTCGTCTTTACTAAGCTTGTGGTTTTCTAGTAATTCATCCAAATTTTCAATTTTATTAATTGTATCTTGGTAGATGAGTTTAAAAACCCATTCTCTTTGGTCAGTTCTTTTCATTAGATTTCTAATTTACTTATGTTAATGTTCACTCTGCTGACATGTATGCCAGTCATTGTTTCAACAACATTTTTTACATTTTCTTGAATTTTCTTTACTGTTTTTCTCACATTCACATTTTTATCTAATGAAAGATCTAGGTCTATTACTAAATTACCATCGACATTTCTTATTGATGTTTTGGTTGTTTTCCCTTGCAAAGATTGGATAAAGCCTTCATCAGAATTATCTTCATAAACCCCATAAACATCGTTTGCTGCTTGAATTGCTATTTGATCTAATACTTCATCAGCAATTTTTACTGAACCATCTTTAAATCTACTTGCCATTTAATACTCCTAAGCTCTTGATAAGTACTCGCCGCTTCTTGTATCAATTTTAATTACGTCACCTTCGTTGATAAATATTGGCACGTTTATAACTGCACCTGTTTCTACTGTTGCTGGTTTTGTAACATTTGTAGCTGTATCGCCTTTGATACCTGGCTCTGTTTTTTCAACCTTTAATTCTACAAAGTTTGGTGGATCAATTGAGAATGGTTTGCCTTCATAAAATTTAATAAGAACTGAATCATTCTCTCTTACATATATTATTGCATCTTTTACATTGTCTTCTTCAATACCGATTTGTTCAAAAGATTCTGGGTCCATGAAATAATATAATTGTCCATCATTGTATAAATATTGCATTTCTTTTGTAGAAATAATAGCATTTTCAAATTTTTCATTTGGGTTGAAAGTAACATCCTTTGCGCCGCCATTCATAACAGATCTAATTTTTGCTCTTACAAAAGCTGCACCCTTACCTGGTTTTACGTGTTGGAAATCTACCACTTGATAAACGTCACCATTATATACAAAGGTAACACCTTTTCTTAAATCATTTGCTGAAATCATAATTCCTCCTAGTTGATATTTCTTACATTATTATACCATATTATCCATTTATTTGAAAATTTTATTCATCAATATTATAGAAATTTTCCGAATATAAGGCTCCTAATGCATAGTATATAATTAATTAGTATAATAAATAAAAGTGAAATTTGAGGTGACTATGAAAACTTTAGGAATTATATCAGAATTTAATCCCTTCCATAATGGCCACAAGTATTTATTAGATAAGGCTAAAAAGGACTTAGGAATTGATTTATCCATTTCTATAATGAGTGGAGATTTTGTGCAAAGAGGCCAACCTGCTATAATGGATAAATTTACTCGATCAATTGTGGCTGTTAATGAAGGTTTTGATTTAATTGTAGAAATGCCAAGCTTTGTATCCTTACAATCAGCAGAGTATTTTGCCTTAAAATCTGTATCAATACTTGATAAGATTGAGGTTGATTACTTGGTTTTTGGTATTGAAAACATTGAACCTGAAGAATTTCTAAAGTGTTCCGATATTATTATAAACAATTCACAACAAATTGATAAATTAACAAAAATCCACTTAGAACAAGGCCTTTCATACCCAAAATCCCATAATCTTTCTATCGCAAATTTTGTAGATGAAAGTTTTTTAAGTTCAAATAACATTTTGGCATTAGAATACATGAGAGCAATAAATAAGATAAATTCAAAAATGAAAGCCTATCCAATTAGGAGAATAAAAACCTTAAATAAGGATGATAAGATTAAGGATAGTACTTTTGCATCGTCGACAGCTATACGCAATAATATAGATAAAGAAATTGAAGGTCTTTTACCAAGTCTATCTTTTAAAAAGCTTAGAAATTTTAATAATTTCTATGATACTTTTGATGAGTCTATAATTTATGATATTTTTAGATATAAAATTCTAATTGAAAATAAACCAATGGATAAAATACTAGGCTATGAAGAAGGTATTTCAAATTACTTAGAAAAACTTGCAAAAGAATACAAGTTTTATACTGATTTTTTAGATGAAGCTGTTAGTCAGAGGTATACTAGGTCAAGGATAAGAAGACTTATTCTCAATTATATTTTAGAAAATGAAGTTTCTCTTAATGATATTGATATTTCTTTTATCAAAGTATTATCATATAATAAAAATGCGACTAAGTATTTTAAATATCTTGGCAAAAATGTTAATTTAGTTTTAAACAAAAAAGATACATTAAATTTAGACTATAGAAATAAACTTATTTATGAAAAGATGATTCAAGCCTCAAATTTTTATAGTTTGGCATTAAAAAGAGATTTAGACATTGATTATAAGCATAATAATAGACCTATCGATTGATAGGTCTATTTTTTATTTGTTTTCTAATATTTTATTTTTATTTTTTTCAAGTTGTTGAGCAAGTTGGCTAAAGTTTTCTGCAGAACCTGTAAATAATTTATCTACATAAGCATAAGATTGTTGTCTTATATTCTTCGCTTCAGCAGCTGCTTCTTGAAGAATTCTGTCCGCTTCAAGTCTTGCTTGTTGGGTGATTTCGTGTTCGCTTACCATTTTTTGGAACTGACTTTTAGCTTGTTCTTTGAAGTTTTTAATTTCACCTTCAGCTTGGTTAAGTCTGCTGTCAGCTTCACTATTTGCTTCTGATAAAATTCTTTCTTTTTCATCAGTTACCCATTGAGCTTGCTTGATTTCTTCTGGTAGTGAATCTTTCATTTCGTTTAAAATTTCATAAATCTCATCTGGATCTACAGCTATTTTTTTAGAAAAAGGTACAGAGCTTGCCTCGTCCATTATGTCTTCCATCTCTAGTATGAGATCAGTAATTTTGTTCGCCATTTTTCCTCCTAATAATTAAATTTCTCTTTAATTTTCTTCTCAACGCTTGGACTTACAAACGCTGATACATCACCTTTAAAAGCTGCTATTTCCCTAACCCCGCTAGAACTTACAAAAGAATAAGCAGGATTACTAAGTAGAAATATAGTTTCAAGCCCTTCATAGAGGGTTGAATTTACTCTTGCAATATTTTTTTCATATTCATAATCTGTTACTGCCCTAAGACCCCTAGCTATTATTTTTATGTCATTCGCCTTGGCAAAATTAACTAAAAGTCCGTTGAAAGAGTCGATTTTAATGTTACTAAGACCTTCATCTTCTATGGCATCTTTAATTATATCTTCTCTCTCTTTAACAGTAAACAAAGATTTTTTGTTTTCGTTAATAAGTATAGCCACAATCACCTCATCAAACATGCCACTTAAGCGTTTTATTATGTCAACGTGGCCATTTGTCAAGGGATCGAAACTACCTGGGTAAATAACTTTCATTTTATATAAAACTTAATAAATTTCCTTCCGTAAGATTTTTCTTTTAAAAGATTAAAATCATATTTACAAGAAAAATCTGTATCCATATCTGATTCAGTAATAATTATACCATCATCACTTAATAAATCATATTCTTTGATAAAAAACAAAGACTTATCTATAAAATCTGTAGCATATGGTGGATCTAAAAAAATATAATCAAATCTTTTATTTTCAATAGATAAATTTTTAAGGCACCTTTCGAAATCCAATTTAAATGTTTTTGCATTTTCATTGTTTATTTTTTCTAAATTTTGTTTTAAAATAGAAAAATTAGAAAAGTTTTTTTCATTAAAGTAAACTTCTTTTGCTCCTCTTGATAAGAATTCGATACCCATTTGCCCTGTGCCAGAAAACAAGTCTAGGGCAAGGAAATCTTCCTTATAAGGAAAAAGCATATCAAATATGGCTTCCTTAACCTTGTTGTCGGTTGGTCTTGAAGTTTTTGATTTAGGACTTAATAAGTTAAAGCCCTTGTATTTTCCTGCTACTACTTTCATCAATTTAAAATAATGTCCTTATCTTCATTAAAAAACTCTTTGATATAAGCTAAATTTACACCGTCGAACTTATTTTCTTTAAGTCTATCAAATATATCAAATGTTTTCTTAGTTTCTTCTTCAGTCATATTAAGGTATTCAATCTGGGAAAGATTTTTTCCGTGCTGGATTAAGGATAGAATCTTACCTCCACCTCTAATTTCATAATCTTTTTGAGAAATAACAAAGCCATCATTTGAGTCAACAAGAGTTTTAAGCCTGCCATTAAAATCTGCATCTTTTGATATTAAATAGCAAAAAGACTCGTACTCTCCTCTGCCAACCCTCCCTCTTAGTTGGTGGAGTTGGGATAGACCAAAATTATTGGCGTTGTATATTACTATGGTATTTGCGTTAGCAACATCAATACCAACTTCTATTACAGTCGTGGAAATAAGTATATCAATCTCTTTATTCGCAAACTTTTTTAAAATTTCTTCCTTGAGACTTGATATTAATTTTCCATGGAGTTTTTCTACCCTATAATTTTTAAATACGGACTTGTATTTCTTATATAAGTTTTCTACCGAATTTGTATCGTCCGAATCAATATTGGAACTTACAACATATACCTGCCTACCAGCCTTAAGGTTCTCATCGATATTTTCAAAAAGAATCTCCTGATGGTTTTCCATAACAATACTTGTCTTAACCTCAGCCCTACCTTTCGGAAGTTCATTAATGATACTAAGGTCAAGCATCTTATTAATTCTAAGGCTTAAAGTTCTTGGGATTGGTGTTGCAGTCATTGTGAGGTAATTTGTGTTTATTCCCTTCTTGGCAAGGCTTTGCCTTTGCTTGACTCCAAACCTATGCTGCTCGTCATTAACTACAAGCCTCAGATTGTTAAAACTGACATCAGCTTCAATAAGGGCGTGAGTACCAAATACCATGTCTATTGTGCCATCTTTAAGGCCTTTCTTAAGCTCTTCTTTATCCTTAGTCGAGCCTGTAAGAAGTCCTAAACTAAGACCGAACCCTTCTACAAAACTTTTGTATTTTTCATATTGCTGGATAGCCAACACTTCTGTTGGAACCATCATTGCTGACTGATAATTATTAAGGCCAAAGACTATCATGGATAAAATTGCAACAATTGTCTTACCTGAACCAACATCACCAATCAAAAGCCTATTCATAGAAATCTCTTCGCTAGAATCTTCTAAGATTTCCATTAAGGATTTTTTTTGGGACCTAGTAAGCGAAAAATCAAGCTTTGATAAGATTTCATCTAGCTTATAATTTAAGCTTATTTCCTGATGCGTTTTCTGCATCTTACCTACATAGTCCAGGAAAATAAGTTCCCTTAAAAGATCTCCTATTTTAATATCTTCCTTTGCCTTTAAAAGATTATCAAGACTAGTAGGAAAGTGAATTTCCCCTAGAGCTTCCTTCCTTGGGCTAAGCTTAAATTTTTCTAAATTATCTTTTGATAATATTTCTTCCTTAGCATCAAAATATTTTATAGCTTCTTTTATAAAAGAACTAATATTTTTTTGACTAATTCCACTAGTGAGTGGGTAGATAGAATATATTCCACCTATTTCTTCCCCATCCAATTCTTCAAACATCGGATTTATAGCTTCATAAACTCCCTTTTTGTACTGGACTTTGGTATAAAACTTATAGGTCTCATTAATCCTTATTTTTCTAATCGAAAACCTATCATTAAACCATATGACTCTGATTTTTTTAAAGTCTTCCTCAGCAAAATACATATAAGAAATTGTAGTTTTGCCAAATCTTTTTACATAAGGTTTTGATATAGCCTT
>CAUPHU010000020.1:0-14592 GCA_963511095.1 uncultured Anaerococcus sp.
TCTCTATTACATCGATTGTTGATGTAACAGCGTTGTAGCCTTGGTCTCCTGGTATAAATCTTTCAGATCTGATTCCTAGTGACACTTCCTTGCCTTCATAATTTTTAAGGATTTCTTTGTCCTTATCATTTGGTCTAACATTCATTAGGCCAGATTTGTTGACAAACATTCCGTTTTCTATCTTACCTTCTACAATATTCATTGTAGGAGAACCGATAAAGCCTGCTACAAAGAGGTTTTCTGGTCTTTGATAGAATTCGTTTGGCGCACCTACTTGTTGGATTTTACCTTGGTCAAGTAGGATGATTTTTGTTGCCATTGTCATAGCTTCTGTTTGGTCGTGGGTTACATAGCAGCTTGTTGTTTCTAGCTGGTTGTGAATTCTTACGATTTCAACTCTCATGTGCTCACGAAGCTTGGCGTCAAGGTTTGAAAGTGGCTCGTCCATAAGGAATACTGATGGTTTTCTTACAATCGCACGGCCTAGGGCAACCCTTTGTCTTTGACCACCTGAGATATCTGATGGTCTAGAATAGAGGTAATCTCTTAGTTGTAAGATGTCTGCCGCTTCCTGAACTCTTTGGTCGATGACTTCTTTTCTCTCGTTTTTCATCTTTAGGGAAAAGGCCATATTATCATAAACTGTCATATGTGGGTAGAGGGCGTAGGATTGGAATACCATAGCGATATCCCTGTCCTTTGGCTCTACTGTATTCATTATTTTATCGTCAAAATATAGGGTACCTTCTGTAATTGAGTTAAGGCCTGCTATCATTCTGACTAGGGTTGATTTACCACAACCTGATGGTCCTAGTATTGCACAGAAATCTTTGTCTTTGATATCAAGATCTATGTGTCTGATGGTAAATTTATCCCTACCTTCGTATTTTTTTCCTAAATTATCTAATTTAACTCTCATTATTTTATCCTTTCACTGCACCTGATGACAATCCTCCAACTAGCTCATCTTGTAGGAACAAGAATAGGAGCATAACAGGTATAGCTGATAAGAAGCCTCCTGCTGCAAAGGCCGGTTGGTTCATATTTCTTACGTCAGAAATTAGAGTAAAGAGGCCCGTTGCCAAGGTGTAATCTGCTGGATTAGTTAAGAGAATCTTTGGCATCATGTAATCAAGAAATGGTCCTATAAAGCATTGTAAGGCAATTATAGCTAGCATCGGTCTTGCAAGCGGCATAATTATTAGCCTATAAACCTGGAAGTTTGAACATCCGTCTATCCTTGCCGCTTCGTCAAGCTCTTGGGAAATAGAATCTAGATAACCCTTTAAGATAAAGGTATTACCTGCTATTGCCCCACCTGAGTAAATCAATATCAGCATCATTGAACGAGAAAATACTGGTACTACGCCCGAAACAATTGTGTGGATTGCGTAGTAGGCAGTGATTCCCGCAAAAGCTGGGATAATTTGCACTAGCATTATGGTTATAAGACTTGCTTTCTTGCCCTTAAATCTGAATCTTGAGTAGGCATAGCCTGTAAAAGATACAAAGATTAGGGTAAGGATTGTGGTTGCTGTTGCTATCTTAAGTGTATTTACTACCCATCTTAAAAACTGGGTTTGTTCAAACAAATACTTAAAGTTCTTTGTTGAAAATACAAACTCACCTGTCATTGATATATACTGACCTTGGCTGCCGTTAAATGATGATATCACCATGATTGCAAGTGGTACAAGTATAATCGCAGCCCAAATAATTAAGATTAGGTAAGAGATTGTAAGGGCTACCTTGCCCGCAGCTGTTAAAGGCTGTAGGTCTGAAAGGTAGAGGTCTTTATTTTTCTTTTTCTTCTTAAACATACTAATACTCCTTGAAGGCTGATGACTTCATATATCCGAAGTAGGAGATTATGATAAGTATTATTGAGATAAATACTGTAATCGCAGCTCCTATAGCTTGGTATTGACTGTTCATAGTCAAGTTGTAGATGTATGAAATCAAAATATCACTTGATCCCGCTAAGTTACCGTAGACTTGTGGATTGAATGGGCCACCGCCGTTAAATAGGTAAATTATTGAGAAGTTGTTAAAGTTGAATGTGTATTGGTTTATAAGCATTGGAGATATTTGGAATAGGACTAAAGGAATTGTTATCTTTAGGGTCCTTTGGAATCCTGTAGCTCCGTCAATGCTTGCCGCCTCATATAAGTCCTTTGGTATAGCTTGAAGTACACCAGTTGTAAGTAGGAATATATAAGAATGTCCTAGCCATCCTTGGAGTAATACAAGTGCTGTTCTAGTTTGTACTGTGTTATTCTTTATATCAAGCGATGTGTTAAAGAGTGAATTTACCGCCTCTGTTATTACACCGCCACGGCTGGTCATGATTGAGAAGAACATGATTGTGATAAAGGCTGGTATTGCCCATGGCAATAGGTAGACAGTTCTAAAGAACTTCTTTCCTTTGATTCTCTCGTTGTTGACCATTAGGGCAAAGATGAAGCCCAATATGATTGCAAGTGTAGATGCAAATATGGTCCACATAATTGTCCAACCAAAGATATGCCAGAAGGCCTTACCTGCTATACCCTGTCCCTTAGCAATGGATAAATAGTTATTTAGACCTATCCACTCAAATTTATTTTGGTGTTGAGGATCCATGTTTGTAAAGGAAATGAGTATTGCTGTGACTATTGGCACAATAACAATAAATATTATTACCAAAAGAGCTGGAGTGGTTATTAGGTATGGGAAACCATCAGTTCTTAGGTATTTTCTTGTTTCAAAGAATGAATTTGGTCTAATACCCTTCATTTCATCTTTTTCTGTCTTGTAAGCATCTAAAAAAGAAGTAATTAGGATAAAAAAAGCTATTGCTATGAAGGCTAGGGCCAAAATACCTTCTATCATAAAGATAATTGACCTATCAAGTCTCTTGCCGCCTTGGGCTAGAGAAATAAGACCAGCTACACCATCGCCTTGGTAGTTACCAAAGCCTAGGGCATAAGGAATTGCTATAAAGTATATAAACAAAGTCGCAAATAAAAGCATCAGTGCCTTTTTCCATTGGCCGTTTAGTAATTGGCCAAGACCTGGAAGTGGCGCTGTAAGTATAGATTTTATTGGTCTTTCTTTTGCTACTTCAATAGGTGTCCTTCGTCTTGCGTCAGACCTTTCTTCTTCTAAGATTTTTAAAGAATTTTTAAGGTCTGCCTTTAATTTATAATTTATGGACTCAATCTCTTCTTTTATTGAAACTTCTGGGTTCCTATAGTCGATTACAAGATTTTGGTCCTTGAATTTCTGCTTTAATTGCTCTTTTGTAGCTTTGTAGGCCTTTTTGGAAATTCTTTCTTCCTTGTAGGACTCTTCAAGCTCAGATAGGTCTTGTCCGTATTTTTCTTTTAGAACCTTCCTATCTGCGTCCAAAAACTTAATTTTTTCATCAATTTTTTCTTGAGTTAGATTTTTTTGTCGTTCTTTAGCGTCTTTTAGGCTGTCTTTTAAGAATTTATCATGGTCTAAAATCTTTGGTATTTCTGTTCTATCAAGCTCATTTAGCCTGTAATCTAGAAGACTATCATAGGATAATTCTTTGTTTTCTTCATAGAAAGCATACATCTTATCAGCCACAAGTTTTTCTAAAAAAAGCGTCTTAAGATTTTTATCTTGTGGAAGATTCGAATAAGAATTTGCTTCGCTCCTTGCTTTTTCTAGTAGAGATTTTTTCTTATCCTCATATTCTTTTAGTTTTATATTGTATGGATGGTTTGCTTTAGTATACTTAGGGCTGGTACCCTTTTCCTTAGCCTCGATAAGATCAATTATATATTGATTTTTTCTAGGAAAAGTTCTGCCCCTCCTATCTATAAGGCTCTTTTCATAAGTCATCTTTCTTACCTTTCTTGCCTTATTATTACTATTAATAAGATTATATTTAAAATAAGTCCCAAATAATAAAATACAGATCCTAGGCTAAATGTAAAAAACAGGTTGACTATAGATATAAGTGTCATTGCCCCGAAAAATAGCTTGTAGGTCTTGTTTACTCCGTATTTTTTAATAGTAAAAAAAGTGTATAGGGATATAGTTATGGGATTGATTACCCTTGTAAATAAAGAAAAAATAATCGAATTTAAAAAATCGTCATAACTAAGTCCTGGTTTTGCTTTCGAAATAATATCAAAAACACTTGGGTCTTTGGCCATCATCATAGCTTCTAGGCTGAAATTCAGGATGATTAGGGCTGATATTACAAGTATCTTTAATAAAAATTTTTCTCTTTGCTTTTCTTTCTCCATAACTTTTTAATATAAGGGGCTATCCTCATGGACGCCCCTTTATATCTATAATTATTGGTTAAAGTTTGCCATCATTGATTCAAATGATGCCTTTAATTCTGCGTATGCAGCTTTTTCGTCAGCTGGTTTTACAGAGTTCCAAGAAAGTATAGCGTTTTTGTAGGTATCCCAAACATCGCCCCACTCTTTGAATAGTGGTCTAGCTGGAGCTTCTTTGTAAGATTCGATTGTAGCTGAAATGATTTTCTTATCAGTTTCTGGAAGATCCATTCCTTCATAAGTTTCAGCGCTTACGTTTTCTAGAACTTTACCTGTTGCTTTGTATAGGTCAGCTGCGAATTCTGGGTTTACAATTTCTTTGATCATTGCTTCTGCTAGAGCAACTTTGTCAGCATCTTCTTCGATTCTAGCGTTCATTGCAAGTCCCCATCCACCTTGCCAGTGAGTTAGAGCTTTACCAGCAAGTTGAAGTTGTCCGATTGGGAAGATTTCAAGGTTGCCTTCGCCAGCTTGTTCTGAAATTGGAGCTGCATCCCATGGTCCACCAAGTCTTGCAACACCGCCGTTGCCTGCTTTGAATGTGTCATCGATGTATCCCCAACCAGCGTCAGCATCAAATAATTGTGTGCCAGCTTCGTTGTGTTTTTTCCAGTATTCGAAAAGTGCTTTTACTGTTGCTTGTTTTTCTGGTTCTAGCTCATCCCATTCTTTTGTGAAGTCTGAGAAAAGTGTACCGTCTTCTTTTTTACCTAATAGTTCAATTCCTGAAGAGTTTGTAGCAGCAACACCATACCAAGCATCAAAGATTGGGAATAGTACTGTTGATTCATCAGCTACTTCGTTGATATCGATTGGTTTTGAAAGGTCGATACCTTTTTCTTCAGCGTTAGCTTTGTTTACATAGGTAATAAGTGTTTCGATATTGAATGGGAATGCGAAATATTCGCCATCGATATTGAAGTTTCCACCAATACCTGCGTCAAAGTCATCCCATCCGCCAATTTCTTCAGATAGTTTTTTGGAATCGATACCGGCAAGGATATCATTTCCATGTAGACCGTAAAGTCTGTCTGCTGGTATTGCGAATAGGTCAGCAACGTCTTCGTTTGAAGCATCTGTAGCGTCGATGATTTCTAGGTGGTCAAATGCGCCTAATGTTTTAAACTCGATTTCAGCATTAGGGAATTTTTCCTTAACTCTTTCAGCCGCTTTTTCGTAGTGTGGTAGCCAAGCTTCTTCTACTTGTACACTTAGTTTTGCACTAGTATCTGTGCTAGCTTCCTTGCCGCCATCAGCAGCTTCTTTGCCGCCGTCTTTAGCTCCACCACAAGCTGTCATGACAACTGCAAGTGATAGTGCCATTATTGATTTGAATGTTTTCTTCATATTTCCTCCTAAAATGATATGAAAGCGTTTATTACACCATCATTATATCTAATTATTATAATTATGTCAAACTTTTTCGGTATCGTTCTCTATTATGGAGTTGTAACGTTTTGTCCAGGTGTTATATAAGGTTGAAGCTATGCCATTTGCTAGTGTTTATCATTCGTTAATTTTTTTACAAAAAAATATTTTTTCCTTGGATATTTTATTTTTTTGAGCAAAAGGTACATTGTTTATATAAAAGTTTATAAAAAATTCAAGGAGAATAACTATGTCATGTACAACCATACTTGTAGGTAAAAAAGCAAGTTTTGATGGATCCACCCTAGTTGCCAGAAATGAGGATTCTGGAAGTGGGCAATATAATGCAAAAAAATTCGTTTTTGTTAAGAAAGAAGACCAGACAAATGTCTATAAATCAGTGATTTCAAAGGTGGAAATTCCTCTTCCAGCTAATCCCCTTTCCTATACAGCAATGCCAGAGGCAGTAGCAGGCCAAGGAATTTGGGCAGCTTGCGGTGTAAATTCAAAAAACGTCGCCATGACTGCAACTGAAACCATTACTTCAAATGAAAGAGTCCTTGGAGCAGACCCTCTTGTAGTCTACCAAAAACCTGTCGGCACAAAGGGAGAGCCTGATTATAAGGAAGAAATTCCTGGCGGAATTGGTGAAGAAGACATTGTTTCAATCGTCCTTCCTTATATTAATTCAGCAAGGGAAGGTGCCCTCCGTCTGGGATCCCTTCTAGAAGAATACGGCACTTACGAGAAAAACGGCATTGCCTTCCAGGATGAAAATGAGATTTGGCGGCTAGAAACTATTGGCGGCCACCACTGGATTGCAAGACGTGTCCCAGACGATTCCTATGTAATCATGCCAAACCAACTAGGTCTTGATTATTTTGACCTAGAAGACGCCCTAGGGGCAGGCAAGAATTTCTTGTGTTCAGCCGACCTTAAGGATTTTATAGAAAAATACCACTTGGACCTATCTCTTGATGGAAATTTAAATCCAAGAGACGCCTTTGGTAGCCATTCAGATGCAGACCATGTCTACAACACACCAAGGGCTTGGGTTTTACAAAGATATTTTAATCCAATGTCAAATACCTACGACGGCATAGATGCTGACCTTAGACCAGATGATGACGATATACCATGGGCAAGGGTTCCTGAAAAGAAAATCACAGTAGAAGACATCAAATATGCGCTCTCCCACCATTTCCAAGGTACACCTTACGACCCATACAAAAAACATGGGGACACATCTCAGGCTGGCGCCTTCCGCCCAATCGGCATAAATAGGAATAATTTCCTAGGCCTTACTCAAATCAGGTCTGGCAAACCAGATGCCATCAAGGCTATAGAATGGCTTGCTCTTGGCTCAAACACCTTTAATGCCATGGCTCCATTTTATGTAAATATCACCGACACTCCAGCTTATTTGAGAGATACTACAGGACGTGTCACTACAGAATCCTTCTACTGGATAAACCGCATCATCGCAGCACTTGCAGACCCATATTTCGCAGATACTGCAAATTTAATTGAGCGTTACCAAGAAAAGATCGGATCTTTTGCTTGGGAAATGATTTATAAGACAGATGAGAAAATCGTAAAAGAAAATCTTTCGAGAGAAGATTCTCTAGAAATCCTTGAAAAAGCCAACGAAAAAATCGCAAAAATGCTCCAAAAAGAAACCGATGACCTTCTTGACCAAGTTCTCTTAGTGGCATCAAATAAGATGACAAACAGCTTTTCAAGGTCAGACGCCTAAAAAATTCCCGAGCCGAGCTCGGGTTTTTACTTGCAAAAACTTCCCCAAATCTTATAATAATATAAAAAATAAAGGAGATTTTATGTCAAAAACTTTAGGACCAATCCACTACCTAATGTATGAAAAAATCAAATTCCAAGATGAAATCACAGATTTTTTGATGGATGGGGATTTTTCTCAAATAAAATATGATCCTGTTTCAAAAAGGCCTTTGGAGGAAATCTTAGACCAAGAAAATATCCACGGTTTTCTCCAAGAAAAGATAGATATAGTTGAAAATCGCCTTGCTAAGGCCCTTAGTCTTTGCGAAAATCCAGGCGAGAAACTTTTTAAACTCGGTCAAGAATGTGGCAAGGGCAAAGATTTTTCAAACTTTGAGGAAATTTTCACCGACTTAAATAAATATTTACTTGATGGCATGCCTTGTGATCAAGGACTTTCAGCTGTCCTTGACGGAGGAAGTTTGTATTTAATTACTAATAATAACCTCCATAAAAAATACCAAGACACTATCGACCTTGAAAATTCTAGAAAGGCCTCTTGCGAGGGTGGTCACAGCCACGACCACCACGAGTCTTTTGAGCTTGGAAACGGCTCGGTAAACGACTTAAAAAGCGAAGAATCCTCATACCACAAGTACAGGCTAGATTTTCTAAAGGGCTATTTCTCAGCAAGTCCTTATGAAGTTGAACTTGTAAATGGGATAAATTATAAAATAACAAAAAAATAAGACCCAAAAGGGTCTCAAAGCTCTCTTAATAAGAATAATCAGATTGTTTTCAAAAAACCAAGATAAATCCCAAATTCATGGGATTTATAATCAAAGCCTAGAGGCTTTTCTGTCGAAATGACGTTTTGTTTACTTGTCAATTCTCTAATTTCTCTCAAATAAAGAGGGCTTTTTTTATTTTAAATTCACTACTTAAATGGATTATAAAATCTGCCTTTGTTTACAACAAATAGTCCCATTCCTATTCCCACTATGATAAAAACTCCAATTAAAACCAAAATGTCCGATTTTTTTACCTGCCTAGCCCTGTACCATGTCCTGGTTTTATTTTTGCCAAAACGTCTTAATTCCATGGCTTGAGAGATTGTTTCTATTCTTTCTAGGCTATCAAAAATTAGGGGCATTATAATATTTGAGCTTGCCCTTATCCTATTTATAAAAGAAGTTTTATTACTCATTTCAAGGCCTCTTGCCTGGCTTGCCTCTCTAATTTCAAAATAAGAATTTTGTATATCTGGTATATACCTTAGGGCAAGGGCAACAGCATATGAAATCTTGTAGGATATGCCAATCCTATTTAAGCTTGAAGAAAACTCCGACGGATCAGTCGTAAAAATAAAGACCATGGCAAGGGGAATGGTTGAAAAATACTTAAGGGCTACATTCAATTCGTAAAACATTTGCTCTTTTGTCAGGGCATATTTTCCACTTCCCAAAATCACATTTTTAGAACCATAGAGTTTGACTCCATAGTCTGGCTCAAAAAGATATATTGCCAAGAGATTTATAATAGAAAAGACTGCCACAATTTTGACCAAAAAGGCAACATCTTCCCAGTGAATTTCTGCAATTTTTAAGGCCAAAAGTGAAATAAAGATTACAAAGATTAAAAACCTTGTGTCAAAGCTTGTCATTACAATGATTGAGAGGGCTATAAAGGATATTAATTTGCTTGTGCCTGAAAGCCTATGGAGCCAGGTGTCGTTTTTTATATAAGCTAAAGTTTTATTCATCTCTAACCCTCCTCTCATAAGCGATAAAAGCTTCTATAAAGTCAAGCGGGCTGATATTATTAAGTATTTTGCCTAATTTATAAAGGCTGGTCTGGCTTAGATTTGCCTGATCAATCAAATCTTCATTTGCAAAAAGCTCGGCAGGAGTCATGTCTGCTAAGATTTTTTTCTCACAAATTACAAGGGACCTGTCGGTGTATTCTTCGATAAGATGCATATCGTGGCTTATCATAAGGATTGTAAGGCCAAACTCCTTGTTAAGTTTCCTAATAAATTCCATCATTTTTGTATAATGACGAAAATCTTGTCCAGCTGTCGGTTCGTCTAAAATTAGAATTTCAGGATTTAGAACCAAAATCGAAGCAATAGTCACCCTTCTTTTTTGACCGTAGGAAAGGGCAGAAATCGGCCAATTTCTGAATGGATAGAGACCGCAAACCTCAAGGGTCTCATATACTTTTTCCTTAATCACATCTTCATCTAGATCTCGAAGCCTAAGTCCAAAGGCGACTTCATCGTAAATTAAGGTTTTAGAAATCATTGCATTAGGATTTTGTAAAATAAATCCAACCCTATCTGCAATTTCCTTTATGGATAAGGTCGAAGTCTCACTTCCACCTATAAAAATTTTACCAGAATTTGGTCTTAAAAACCCACAAATTAGCTTGGCAAGGGTTGACTTTCCCGCCCCATTTGGCCCTACAATTGAGATTATTTCGCCCTTGTCGATTGTTAGATTTATAGAATCAAGGATCTTTTCTTCTTCGTAGGCGAAGGATAAATTTTCTATTTTTAGGATATTTTCACCACTTTTTTCTAATGACTTAAGCGGACTTTTCTTGGCCCAGGCTTCGACCTTTTCTAAATCTTCTTCTTTGATATCCACATAAGAAAAATCTGAAAGCTTATCATATTTAGAAAGGTCAACGTCTGCATAGGTTAGAGCATCTATATAAAGAGGCTTTCTTATGCCAATTTCTTCAAAAATATGAGATTTCAAAAGCTCAGTCGGACTCATATCTCCTATGATTTTGCCTTCATTTACTACAATAACCCTATTAGGATCAAGAAGGAGAGCCTCTTCTAACCTGTGTTCAATCACAAGAACGCTTATATCAAATTTTTCAGCTAAATCTTTTAGGAGTTTCATTGTAGATCTGCCGCTTTTAGGGTCAAGGTTTGCAAGTGGTTCATCAAGTAAGAGAAGTGGGACTTCTGATACAAGAACTCCCGCAATCGAAACCGACTGCTTTTGCCCGCCAGAAAGCTCGTTCGGCTTTTTATCAAGAAGTTTTTCGATACCTAGAATTTCCGCCCATTTGTGGACGATTTTCTCCATTTCTTTTTGTTCGACATTGTCATTTTCAAGAGAAAACGCGATATCCTCTGCTACAGTAAGGCCTACAAATTGACCGTCTGTGTCCTGGAGGACGGTCCCTGTCGAAAGCGAAAGATCAAAAATAGAAGATTTCTCGATATTTTTACCATTAATTAGACAAAACCCTTCAGCATCGCCTGGATAGGTATTTGGAATTTGCCCATTTAGACACTTAGACAAGGTCGACTTGCCAGAACCTGATGGACCTACAATTACGATTTTTTCACCCTTTTTTATCTCTAAGTTAATACAAATAAGCGAATTTTCCACCTGTGACTTGTATTTAAAAGAAAAATTATTAAATTCTACTAAGTTTTGCCTATTTTCTGTCATGTTTTCCTATTCTCTTGTTAGCGAATTATCTTTTGGTTTGCTTTTTGCATAAGCAACTAATAAAATTGTGCCAAGGATTCCTACTGCAAGTGAGTTAAAACCTGCAGATACAAGACCTTGGGCAAAGACCTTGTTAGCTGGTTCTGAGTAGATTAGAATATCCAAAACTGGAGCAACAACTGCCCAAGAAATAATATTTGTAATAATTTGTCCAATATTAAATCTTATAATGTCTTTTTTGCTAAGTTCACCCTTGGAAAGGTCTATTTTTGAACCGACAAGACCATAGCCAAAGCCAGTAACCCCTGATGAAATAACCCATGACCACCAAAGTCCGTAAGTTAATAAATCCTTAATAGCATGTCCAATGAAACCAATTAAGGCGCCTGCCACTGGTCCAAAAAGCACAGACATAAGGGCTAAAAATGGATAAGTTGTCTCAACTGATGTGTTTGGTATAAAACCTAGAGGAATTGATAAAAACCTACCTAGGATAAAAAATACTGCAGCTCCTATACCAATAGCTACAATTGTAATGATAGAATTATTCTTTTTCATTCTTCTTCCTTTCTTGTAAATCAAATTTACTTTTGTCCACATTCCTATAAATACCATAAATAAATATAAATGGACATTAAAAAACACCCATCGTCCTGATGGATGCGAGGGTCCATCATCCAAGCTTTAGCACCTTACAAAAAGTAGGTTGCTGAAGGATCACAGAGCTTGTCTCTCCCCTTCTCTTTATGGTGGTTTTATTATACTGCTTTTAGTTGAGATTGCTATTTTTTTATTAAGCTTTGATTATTTATCACATTTATAACAAAGATATATAAATATCTGCTATAATAAACATGTTACTATCCCTAGACTGGTAACAGAAAGGGGGCGTTTAGATGAGCATATTATATACCTTCTTGATGGCTGTCACGGCAAACGTAATAAGCTATTACCTTTGCAAATGGCTAGACAGCTTATCAGATAAAGATAGTAACTAGCCTAAATAAAAAAAGACAGGAGTAAGTCGCGTTCTCCTGTCTTTTTTGCGTTCAAATGAACATATTTCCTTCTTGTATTTTCATTATACGTCCTATCGCATAAAATTCAAACTTCTATCTCTTAAATGAATTCTGTTTTATTCCCCCAAACATTTTACCACAACCGCAGCCATGGCCTTGGCTGAGATTTTCATGGCATCCTCTCTAATATCAAATTTTGGGTGGTGGTGCGGATATGGGGCGTCTTCCTTTTTTGCTCCCACATAAAAGAAACAAGAAGGCCTTTCCTTGGCATAATAGGAAAAATCTTCGGAAGGTGGTTGAGGACCGCAGTCGATTATATCTGTCACTTCTTTAATATTGGCCTCTTTAACAGCATCGACTACCAGCTGGGTCATTTCTGGGTCATTGTACAAAACTGGATAATCATCAATATATTCTATATCCACATCCATCTTAAACATGGCCCCAATTCCATAAGCTAGGGTCTTAATCTCATCTTCTATAGTTTTTTTAGTCTCATCCGCCATGGCCCTCACGTCGCCTTCGATTTCTACCGAATCTTTTATAATATTAAAAGCTCCCTTGCCATCGAAAGAACCAATAGTCACAACCCCAACTTCAAAAGGCGAAAGCCTGCGGCTTACAACAGTTTGGACGGCTGTTACAAAATGACTTGCAGCCACTATCGAATCATTGGTCTCCTGAGGCATTGATCCGTGGCCGCCCTTGCCCTTAAATTTAATCTTAAACATGGCCCTGCCTGTCTGAGTGTTGCCCTTATGGTATTGAATTGTCCCATAATCCATGGCAGACATAACATGGATGCCAAAAACATTGTCAACCCCATCTAGAACTCCTGCTTCAATCATTCCCTTGGCTCCTCCAGGTGGGACTTCCTCGGCATGCTGGTGAATTATCACAATCTTGCCAGTAAGCTTGTCCTTTTTCTTTCGAATAATATCAGCAAGGACCATGAGATAGGCCGTGTGGGCATCATGGCCGCAAGCGTGCATGACTCCGTCGTTTTTTGAAGCAAAGGAAAGACCGGTTTCTTCCTTTATAGAAAGGGCATCAAAATCAGCCCTCAAAGCAATAGTCTTGCCAGGCCTTCCTGTATCAATTACCACCCTAAGCCCATTTCCGCCCATATGGCTTGTAATTTTAACGTCCTTATCCTTATAAAAATCTTCGACATAGGCCGCAGTCTCCACTTCCTCAAAAGAAAGCTCAGCATGCTCATGAATATGCCTACGAAAATCAACCATCTCGTCAAAACGTTCATCAATTTCATCAAAAATTTCATCTAAAATCTTCTTCAAAAAATCACCTCTGATATAAATTTACCCAAATTTTGAGGGAGGATGAAAAATTTAAAGGAGAAATCCTTGTATTTTTATATAATTAGACTTCCTAACCATATTGATTATTTATAGGCGGCCAGAGATCTCTCCAGTCTCCACGAGCCAACGGGCTTGTCGTTCGCTATACTCGCTTAGTCGAGACGGAAGTGAATGGCTTTAACAATTATTCGAAGTTTTAATTGAAGATGCCTATTAATTTTTATGAATGTATAAAAAGAAAAAAGGCGATTAGTAGAAAATTCTTCTATAAAATCACCTTTTTTATTATCAATTAAATTTTATTTTTCAAGTGTCATAGCATTGATTTGGTCGCAGGCTTGCCATACTGGTGTAATGACATCGAAGCCTTTAATCCTATTTGAATATCCTGTGTGGAATACATTTGAATATAGTGGGATTTCTGGTAGGTAGTCATTGTACCATTTTTCAAATTCTACCCACTTATCTAGGTAGCCTTCTTTATCAGAAGCATCAGTTTTTCTTAAGTTTGATGTTACTTCATCAGCTTTTGGATCGTTGACCTTGCTTCTATTAAATGGACCCTCTGATGAATAATAGAACCATGGGTCAAATGGTGTCGAAAAGTCTGAAGCCATTGAAAATGCGGTATATTCTGCATCTTCTTTTGGGAAACTTAAATAATCCATTAGGGTTGAGAAGGAGCCCGCTGTCACATTATACTCCATTCCAGCTTGTTTAGCATTTGGAGGAAGTTGGCCTGATATTAGGCTTGTTATTGGAGATTGTTCTGCCCCATATTGGTTAACTACAAGCTTATTGCCATTTTCATCATACCTATAATAGTCAAAGCCTTCTTGGTTTTTATTAAATTCCTCAAGAGCTTTTGCCTTATCCCATGGGGTCTTTCCGTCTTTTTCAAACTTGTAAGGAGTTTGATCTAATAAGTCGTTTGCCTTATCAATATTTAAAACCCAATTTGTAAGTTTTTCTTGTAGGTCTGCTCCTCTTTCCTTATACATCCATTGGCTTTGGCCATACATACCGTTTGTCACAACTCCATAACCACCTAGAAAGGCTTGAACAAATTCATTTCTGTCCATTAGGCTTGCTATAGCTTGTCTTACTTCCTTGTATTGAGTAGCTCCCCTGTCTGTTAAAAAGATTATATTTCCATAACCATTTCTTTCATAAGAAGATAAGCCTATTTTTCCTGCCTCTTGCGCTTTTTTAAGCTGGTCGATTTTTGCACCATCAGTTTCACCTTCCCAAATGTCGATGTCGCCATTTTCTAGGAGGTCTGGTCCTATATTTCTATTTACCAATTGTACGATGATGTGAGGTATTCTTGCTTTTTGACCTTTGAAGTTTCCCTGCTAATTCTCATTAAGGT
>CAUPHU010000021.1:0-14583 GCA_963511095.1 uncultured Anaerococcus sp.
GCTCTTTCTACCTTTTCTAACAAGTTGATTAATTGTTGGCATAATGCACCTCCTATTCTTTCAAAATTTAATAAATTGGCATAATCTTGCCAATCCTTAAATATTTTACACGCTTAAGGCTAGCTTGTCAAGTAAATTCCTTTATTTCCAAAGTATTTTAGGTTTTTGGGTATAAATAAAAAAAGGAGAATGATATGAAGATAGCTATAGTTGGCTTTGCCCTATCAGGATTTACATTCCTAAAAACAATTCTAGATAAGAAAAAACATGATAATATAAAAATAAATGTATTTGAGAAAAGAGACGAATATCCAGTAGGCCTTGCCTACGAAAGTGACACTTTAGATAAGCTCTTAAATGTCAACAACAACGAAATGATCTATCCACCAGAAGAGCGTTTTGCCTTTTCAAAATGGATGGAAGAAAACAACAAGTTTTTAGACCCAGTTGAGAAAATGGCACCACGCATGTATCTTGGCGAGTATTTCAAAGAAGTTGCTAAGCCTTATATAAATAACCCTTGTGTCAATATAATAGATGAAGAAGCTTTAGAAATTGAAGTAGAAATCGAAAATGAAAGAGAACTATATAAGGTAAGAAGCAAAAATCATGAAGGCAAATATGACCTAGTTTATCTTTCTACAGGTGCAACCTACTACCAAGACCCCTATGGCTTAGAAGGAGTAAAAAATTATATTACAAAACCATATCCTCTAGGCGAAAACTATAAGGATATAAAAGAAGACGACAGGGTCGCAATTCTTGGCACTTCCGCTTCATCTACAGATGTCTTTAGGTATCTTATCAAAAACAAAACTCTAAATAAAACCATAAATTTTTTCACAGGCGATAGCGAATACAAAATCGTAGATATTCCCTACGAAGGCGATATTTATCAGTATTATTCACCAAATCAGAAGCGGATTGATAAGGAAATAGAGAAAAACGGTGAGATTTCTAAGGATAAATTAATAAAAACAATAGAATCTGACTTCAAAAAAGCAGGCTATAAAGTAGATTATGCCTACAAAACTTACAAAAATCACACCCTCGAACTTTCAAGAGAAGCCATAGAAAAAAACGACCAGGCCCTAGCCTTTACAGAAGATTATTTTATTCAATTTGCTCTCTACGTTGCAGATTTGATAAACTACATGAATCCAATTGACCGTGTGGATTTCGTAGAAAACTTCTATCCTTACCTATCCTTCCTAGGTGGAAAAACTCCTTATGGGGCAATGAAAATGCTCCTTGAAGCCTACGATTCAGGGAAAATCGACGTCATAACCAATACAAAAAATGTAAATAAAAATAAGGATGGGTCCTTCACCCTGACTGGCGATAAGGTCAGAAAAGCTGGTTTTGTCATAAATGCAACAGGCTTTGAAATGGACTTAGAAAAGATTTCTCAAAAACTTCCCCTATTTAATTCTCTATATAAAAACGAAATGATAATGGCTGATGAAAACGGAGAGTGCATTGCAGCGACCTGGCCAAGGATAAATCCACTTAGCAAAAAATATGGAGTCTTAAAAAATCTTTTCGTAACCGGAATGCTTGTGACCCAAACCGACCTAGACAATAACGATGCCAGGTGCATCCAAAAAACAGCCATGACAATAGCTAAAATAATTCTAGAAGAAAATGACCTATAAGCAATAAAAAAATTGATACAAAATTATATCTCGAGGATAGATTGGGTATAATAATAGTGTTGAAAGAATTAAAAGAATTTGCTAAGAAAAGGCTCCAATTGTTAAAGAAAATTGTTGGAGGTCTAATCTTAGGTAAATAATAATTTAAAAGGAGAATATTTTATGACAATTACATTTGCAGGAGACAAAGTTACATTACTTGGCAAACAAGTTGAAGTTGGCCAAAAAGCACCTGCTTTCAAAGCTACAAAAAATGACCTTTCTGAGTTTAATTCAGAAGACCTTAAGGGAAAAATAGTTGTTTACTCTATTGCCCCATCACTTGATACAAGCGTGTGTGCTATCCAAGCTAAGAAATTTAACCACGACGCCCTTGATCTTTCTGATGATGTTGTTATAGTTACAATCACAGAAGACCTTCCTTTTGCCCAAGCTAGATTCTGTGCAAACGAAGATATCAAAAACCTAGAAATGGTTTCAGACTACAAAGAAAGAGAATTTGGTGAAAAATACGGATTTTTAATCGACGAACTTAAACTTTTAGCAAGAGGGGTTGTTGTAGTTGACAAAGAAGGAGTCATTAAGCACGTAGAATACGTTCCTGAAGTTACAAACGAAGTAGACTTCGACGCTGCCCTTGAAGCAGTTAAGAAATTAGTCTAAGAGTTTAAACAAAGATAGGAGAGTTTTATGGATTATAGAAGATTTGGTAAGAAAATAATTGCAAGATTTGAAAGAGGTGAAGAAGTCCACGAGGCTTTGAAGGAAATCGCCCTAAAAGAAGACATAAAACTCGCAACTATAACAGCAATAGGCGCTACAGATGACTTCACTATCGGCGTTTATAAGGTTGATGATAAGTCCTATTCAGAGAAAAATTTCAAAGGGATTTTCGAAATCCTTGCCATAAACGGGACAATCACCACAAAAGACGACGAGTATTACCCACACCTTCATATCACAGTTGCTGATGACGAAGGAAAGGGCTTCGGTGGCCACCTAATAAAATCAAATATCAGCGTGACCTGCGAAATGGTCATTGATATAATAGAAGGCAAGGTCGAAAGGAAAATGAGTGACGAAATAGGCATCAACCTACTTGATTTTAATTAAAATTTTTTTGAAAATGAAAGATCCTAGCAACTGATATATTCTGCTAGGGTCTATTTTTCTATAAAATTTTAAAAGCTAAGCTCATAACCACTCTTCTTAGTGTGGCCATAATAAAGGCTTGAAATCAAGAGGTTAGCAAGCCAGCCGAGAGGAACTGAGTACCAAACCATTTCAATTCCTATTTTATGGGCCAAGGCCATTGATAGGCTAACCCTGATAAATAAATTAATAATATTTGCAAAAGTAAATACTCTTACATCTCCAAGTCCTCTCAAACCCCATCTACACAGTGTTTAGATCCCACAAGTATAAAGAAAAATCCAATAAAGTTAAGATAGGCTGCCCCTGTTTCAAAGGCAAGATCTGACGAAGATTCGTTCATAAAAAATGAAATAATAGATGGATAATTCATCTTCAAAATGATAAAAACCATTAAAGAATATAGACCAACCATAGAAAGGGACGCCCTTAAACCCTTATCTAGCCTTTCTAATTTCTCTGCACCCACATTTTGTGAAGTGTAGGAAGATAATGCATTTCCCAGACTTGTAATAGGCACAATTATAAGACTTTCCACCCTAAAGGCTGCGGAAAAGCCTGCTAATATTTCAACCCCGAAAGAATTGACAACTGATTGGACCAAAAGTTGGCCAATTGTAATTGTGGATTGTTGGACTATTGAAGGAATAGCTAGCTTTGACAGAAGATATAATTCTTTCTTATCGAAAATTTTTGTATTCTCACTTTGTATCATCTTTATTTTTCTAATAAAAACTAAAAATGACAAAACTGCCGAAAGTCCTTGAGCAAGAAGGGTTGCGTAGGCAGCTCCTGCGAGTCCAAAGCCCAAATCTCTTACGAAATACACATCTAAAATCACATTTAAAACCGAAGAGAAAATCAAAAAATAAAGAGGGATTTTTGATTCTCCCAAGGCCTGGTAGAGGGCGGATATGATATTATACATAAATAAAAATGGCAGGCCATAAAAATAAATATTAAGGTATAAAACTGACATATCAAGGATCTGCTCTGGTGTATGTAAGATTTCCATAAGATTTTTTGAAAAAACCAGTCCAAAGGTTGAAAGTGCAATAGCCAAAGTCAAAAATCCTATAAGCGAGGTGGAAATTGCAGTTTTCATCCTTTTGTAATCACGAGCTCCAAAATATCTTGCAATTAAGACTGAAGCTCCAGCTCCGCCCCCAACTCCTATACAAATAAAAATCGTAGTTAGGGCAAAACTTGCTCCGATAGAAGCAAGAGCGGCTTCGCCTACGTATCTGCCGACCACGGCCGAGTCAACCAAGGTATAAACTTGTTGAAATAAAGATCCGACCACCATAGGAATGGCAAATTTGCTAATTGCCTTTGATGGTGAATCATTTGTCAAATAATGATCCATAATTTTCCTTATCTATTTTCTAATCCAAATTAATATATGATAAAGCGAAGAAAATTCAATTAAGAATCCCACAAAAAAATCTTCCTAGGTCATAGGAAGATCTTTCTTATTTTAAGTTATTTGCTTTTTAAGCTTAGAAAATTAGTAAATAGAAATTTCTCTATCCATGCGCCTATCATTAAGAAGCTTATTTTTTCTCTTTCGATAAGCCTTATTCTCGCTGAATTTATTTGTTGTCTCAACTGCCACAATGGCAAACCTATCATTTAAATCTGAACAGGTTGACAAGGTTATTAGCTTATCATCTATTTTTGGTAGGCCCTTTCCCTCGATTATATTATTTTCCTTAATTAGCTTTATATAATCATCAAAATATTCATCATAATAGTAGTTGTACCTATAGTCTGCATCCACATCCACATCCATGGCACAGACTACTTCAAAGGTTCGTCTCCCTTTTGGCGTGTCAATTATTATCTCTGAATGATTTTTGACAAAGTTTTTGTCCCTAAACTTATCAAGGTCATGGAAAATATAACCAATCCTCACATTGTGGCCATAGATTACTGTATTTTGATCAGAAAAGTCGCCCTTGTGCAAGTGGTCTATAAAGACTCCCCCATTTATATAATAGGACCCATCATAGTCGTGGTCTAGGTAGAAGTCATTGTCCTCACCCTGGACAATTGGAAAATCAATCTCTGTCCCAGGAATGATAATCCTACCCCTAATATCAGGATAAGTTTTTTTCAGAGCATTTACATGGGCGACACTTTCCTTGCCGGCTTCTACTAGTTCATTTTTCATTGTATTTTCCAAAAGACCCACAAGTCTTTTTTGTTCTTTATTTTTTACTATTTTTCTTATTTCTTCTTCCCTAGCTTTAGAAATCCTAGACCTTAAGAACTTCTCCTCGGCTAGCCTTGCTAGATATTTTTCATTAAAATCTTGACTAAAGTCACTATTCTTTTTTAGGGTAAAGAAAAATATTATTAGGAAAAAAAGACCTAAAATATAAGTATAAATTTTTTTCATAATTACTCCTGGCTTATATTCTACGCTTTTAGTCAGATTTCTCTAGAAATTTGCAAGTTTTTTACAAAGTTTAAATAAAACTTAAAAATAAAAAACCTCCCCGAATTTAGGAAGATTTTTCTGTTATTAGAAGCCTTTCATAAAGGTCTTCGTAAAAAGGTTTTGATTTAAATATTTCTGCAACTAGGTAAGCCACAAAGGAAACGACTGCAAGGGCTAAAATATTTGAAAATGCGCCGCCTGTCATTTCTAAAATCAGGATAATGGCTGTAATTGGTGTTCTAACAATGGCTGCGAAATGGCCTGCCATGGCTATTAGGGAAATGGCGTAGACCATATCTATTGATATTAGAGTAAGGTCAGCGAGAATTGTCCCGTAAATATTTCCGAGAATTGCTCCTATGGCTAGAAGTGGAACGAGGGAGCCCCCTGATAGGCCAATTCCAAAAGCAAGTGCTAAGAGCAAAATTTTTGCAATATACATATAAATTAAAGTTCCGATTCCAACATTACCTATGCTTGGCAAATAGATTAATTCCTCTCCAGATGCAAATAGTCTGTGATCAAATACTAGAACTAAGCCTGTGATTACAAAAGGTGCAAGATATTTTATTACTTCTGGTAATTTAATTTTTTTGTAGACCTCTTTCGATCCGATGACGACTTTGTTGAATAAAACTCCAGATAAGCCGGTTATGATTCCCAAAATCAATATCAACCACAAAGACGTTTGGCTTATGTTTTCAAATGCAGGGATACTTTCAAGACTTGGAAAATCTCCAAATACGAGACCGCTAGTGACGGTTGCGGAAATAATTGTGACCGCTGATGTGAGGAAGGTATTAAAATTATGAGTCCTAAAAATTTCCTCCACATTAAAAATAAGAGCTGCCACTGGAACATTAAAAGCAACTGCAAAACCTGATGAGGCAGCAGAGCTTATAAAAAGTCTCCTGTCAGTCTTAGGGAAAAATTTCCCGACTATATCACCTGCAAGTCCACCAAGCTGGACAGATGGGCCTTCCCTACCGACTGTAAGGCCAGATCCTATTGTAAGGACCGATGCGATAAATTTGCCAATTATGGTTTTTTCACTTTCCACATCAATCGTCCCCTCCATCATGCCAACCATGACAGGGATGCCTGAGCCTTTAGTGTTTTTATCCTTTTTTAAAATAAAATAAGTAATTAGTCCTATAATAACAATAAGAGTCATAAAAACAATCTTATCACGACCTGTCCCAGCAGATAGAAACCCCATCATAAAACCAGATATTAGGCCGATTAGCTTTTTAAAAGTCCCGATTAAAAGACCTACGATTATACCCAAAATTATAAATGCGGGTAATTCTTTAAATGATATTTTTTCTTCCATATTTTCTCCTTTATCTTACTATACCGAATTTTCCCCCAAGAGGTGAAATTTTGCGTCAAATTATGATACAATTAAATAAGGAGAATGAAAAAGGAAAGGATTATTATGAGATTTTTTGATTTTAATGGACAAAAAATCTCAAGACTAGGCTTTGGCTGCATGAGATTTAAGACTATTGACGGAGATAATGGCAAAATTAACAAGAAAGTAGCATCTAAGATTCTAAAAGAAGCAATAGATAAGGGCCTTACATACATAGATACCGCCTACCCTTATCATGAAAAAATGAGTGAAGTTTTTGTTGGAGAATTCTTAGAAGAAAATAAGATTAGAGATAAAATCTACCTTGCGAGTAAAATGCCTTGCTGGTTTGTAAAGGAAAAGGACGATTTTTATAGGATTTTTAATGAGCAATTAGAAAAATTAAGGACAGATTATCTTGATTTTTATCTCCTACATTCCCTTGATATAAAAAGATTTAGACAAATGGTAGACCTTGGGGTCTTTGACTTTCTTAACGACATAAAGGAAAAAGGTCTTGTAAAAAACCTTGGCTTTTCCTTCCATGACGAATACGAAGCCTTCGAAGAAATCATAAAGGCCTACTACTGGGACTTTTGCCAAATCCAGCTAAATTATTTGGATATAAATCTTCAAGCAGGTATGAAAGGCTATGAACTTGCCAAAGAAATGGGTATACCTGTTGTAATAATGGAGCCAGTCAAGGGCGGCAGACTTGCAAACCCACCAGCAGAAGTAAGAGAAATATTGGATGACTTTACAGACCTAAGTCCAGCCCAAATGGCCCTCAAATTCCCTCTAAGCCTTGATAATGTAATGTGCGTCCTATCTGGGATGAATACTAGCGACCAGGTCAAAGAAAATATGTCAATAGCAAGTACCGATCCAAGCCTTTCTGAAAAGGAAATCGAATTTTATGAAAAGGCAAGAAAAATTTATAAAAAAAGAGAGCAAATCGCCTGTACAGCCTGTGAATACTGCCTGCCATGCACAGTAGAAATCAATATCCCAAAAGTCTTTTCAATGTGGAACAATGCCTATCTTTATGACGAAGCTGAAAAATCCAAAAAAACCTACCAAGAATACCTAAAAGACGGAGTAAATCCAGAAGCATGCATAGAATGCGGCAAGTGCGAAAACATCTGCCCACAAAGCCTTGAAATCATAGAAGGATTAAGAAAGGCCAACGAGTTTTTGAGCGAATAAAAGAAATGAAAAAGACCCAAGTAGGGTCTTTTTTGTTTGATAGAAATTATTAATATTTACGTCACTCGAATGTATGAGAAGAGCAAGCTTTAAGTATGTCTAGGAGGTCTCTCCATGCGTTCGCTAAAGCTCACTTAGTCTGCCTCTGCATCAGTCCTACCATACATTTTCGTTCGAAAATGTGGTTAGGGCTTCAGAGACGAGGTTTGTTTTTCTTACTTAATCTTAAAAAAAAAATATTACTCTTACTATTTTAAATAATGATAATATATTTTTTAGCAGATAAGTTTAAATTTAAGTCACTCATTTCGAACGAAGTGAGAAATCTTTATAGTTTCCTTCATCGAGGGTTTTATAGATGCATCGTTACCATTTTTGCTCATATAAACTAAAAAACAATTGAGTTTTTTGGCTTAAATTAATTTCTTATAGATTTTTTCAAATACTTTTCACCATTTTTACACTATCGAATGTTCTCCTGTCCTTTAAAATTATGGCATTTGGAGTTTTTCCTGTCTCAGTAAATCCAATTTTATCATAGAGAGCTCTGGCTCTTTTATTTCCTGAATAATAATCTAATTCTATCTGAGAAAGGCCCAATTCTTTGGCATAGCTTTCTAGAGATAGAAGAATCTTTTTACCTATCCCTAACTTCCAAAATTCTTTAAGAACGGCAAGTGCTACATTTCCCCTGTGATGCATTTTAATTTTTCCTAATCGCATAATAGTACCGCTGGCAATAATTCTTCCTTCCATTTCAACAACAAGCATGAGGGTAGTATCTGACTTATTAAAACCTTTAATCATTTTTTCTTCCTCTTCGGCCGTCATAGTTATTTCTTCTGGATAAGAGTTCATAAAATCAGACTCCCCCATAACAGTTTTTAAATAAGAAACCATATCTGCTGCATCATCCACTCGAATTTCTCTGATTTCGCAAACTCTGCCATCTTTTAGCTTAAATTCTTCCGGTACAAATTTCATTGTCTCAACTCCCACCAATTCATTTTTTCGTTTATATAATATTTTTCTAAAATAAAATTTACAATTTTTCGATACGCTCGTAGTAGAGGAATCAGGTTAAAGTCTTAATATAAAACTTCTTTATTCAAACCTGTATCACTACATGAAAGTCTATATGCATTTTTACTATTGTTAGCTTTAATTACCTTGATTTCATAATTATCCCAAACAACTGCCACCTGATTTTCTATTGCGATAGCATCTGTGACTTGTCCATTAAAAAACTCATCAAATCCTGCTCTTTCAGGCTCATCATAGTGTGGGCAATGTAAATAAGGAATTATACCTAAGCCTTTAACCCACTTATGTTTTGGATTTTCAACATCTTCTATAAACTCACTATCGCTATGACCCGCAATAAACCAGCAGATTGATCCCGCACTTAAACCCGCCAGTACCTTTCCGCTTGTATAAGCCCTAATTAGTTCCTTATCAACAGAATATTTTCTCCAAACTTCCATCATATAGGCAGTATTGCCGCCGCCAACGTATATGATGTCTGCTTTTTCAATCTTTTGATTAATTTCTTCCTTATTTATTTTTATATTAGATAAATACAAATTATCAGTTTTGCAACCTAAACTCTCATACAATTTATTAATGGTTTTTATGTATGGCTCAGCATCTTTACTTGCTGTGGGAATAAATAGAAAATTTGGATTTTCTTTTTTTGATGACTTAACAATAAATTTATCTATCTCATAAGTTTGATTTTGTGAAACTTCACCGCCGCCAATCGCAATAATCATAATTTATCTCCTCTTTATAATCAATTATTTATTAATCCATATAATTATTATAGCACTAAATCCGCTTGATATGTCAATAAAAAAAGTCAGTAATTTCTTTTAGTTTTGATTCTTTCTAAATTTCTTAATATTGATTTTATATCCTAATTCCATAAATATTATATATAATACCACCTTGCTTTTTAAATTATGAATTTTCCTACTAAAAAAGGTGATGTTTTAAAATAGTTAATCTATTCTGCCCATCACCATTTTAAATTATTCATAAAAATTCTCATATATCTTATTTGATATAGGAAAAGATATAAGTATATATAGTATGGTTAAAATAATATTATACCAAACCATATTTTGTTGAGAAAAGAAATTTATTTGATCATTGATATTTAAGATTTCTATCTTATCTTTAAATGTAATTAATGCTTGAAGAGCTGTTACTCCATAAGCAAATATTTTATACATTTTTTTCTTAATTAGTGAACTAATTAATATCAATACATTTAAACTTATTGAAAACAACATAATCAACACTATATTAGTTATTTGTTCGTTAAAATTTAGGTTGACATCCATTTTCTTTAAAATTAGCAAATAAAGTAATGACATTAAGCACCCAAGTAACGAATAAAGAAGAATAACTAAATACTGAGTTGTCATTATTTTTCTAGCATTAACAGGAATTAATCTTTCAAATATAAATTTTTTATATTTTTGATCATAGCTATATGCAAGCAATATAGTAGGTAAAAATCCTAAATACAATAATACCAACTCATGAGCAGATTCAAATATACTGATTAAGATTACTATTATTAGTAATGACATAAATAAGAGAAATCTTCTTTTTGAAAGCTTAATGTAATATGAAAACAATCCTCTCATGTAACCTCCTTATTTAATATTCTTTTTTTAAGAAAATTAGTATTGACACTAAATACGATATTAGGAAAAATACTATAGAAAAACCTATAAAAGCTAATATTATATTTGTGTAGTTATAAAAATCAAAAACATTGGTTAAACCGAGAACTTTTTTTACTATTTCCATAAATAGTCTTACAGGAATTAAGGTAAATATGAAAGCTGCAATCCCTATCTCCTTAATACGATCTTGTCCTACTGCAAACATCATAGGTAGTACTAAGCCACCATATATGAGAGTCATTCCAACGCCTGTTGCTAATAAATTTATTTGATTACTTTCAAGTTGAGTTTTATCAAATACCTGTTTTACATACACCATTACATATATAAATATAATGCACATTAAAGATATAAGAAAATATTCCAGAAATCTTGCACTTACTATTGTTCTTTTTCTTATAGGAAAGAGAATTTCAGTTTTGTAATCATCATTTTCCATATAATTAGATATACTTAAAAAGAAGATAAGAGGAGCAAACAACATTAAGCTATAGGAAATAAGGGGGATATATTCTCTTGTTATTTCAAGAAAGAATAGCGATATAATAATTACTAATAATACCAAAATGTGCTTTAACTTAAGTCCAGACACAATTAAATCTTTTTTTATTAATCCCATCATAATATAGTACCTTTAGAATATATATTCATAATTTCTTCAAGTGTCGGATTTTCTATTATAATATTATCAATAGATTTGTCTAAGTCATCTCTTGATTTTAATAAAACGACTACTTGGTTATTTTTTTGTAAATAGGCTATCATATTTGATTTATCAAGTTTATTGAAACTTTCGGAAGTACACCTAGCAATACAATTTTTATACAAAAGGTCAATTGTAGGACTTGCGAATATTAAGTTCCCCTTGTTTATAAAAACTACATAGTCACAAATATGCTCTATGTCAGTAGTAATATGACTAGAAAAAACTATTGAACGATCTCCATCTTCTATAAATTCTTGAAACTTTTCTAATACTTCACTTCTTTTTACAGGGTCAAGTGAACTTGTAGGTTCATCTAAGATTAATAATTTAGGTGAATGGGACATGGATATTACTATGGATAACATTTTTTGCATCCCTTTTGAATAATCTCCAATATTCTTCCCATTATCAATTCCAAAATTACTCAAACTAGAAAAGAAATATTTTTCATCCCATCCATGATATATACTTTTATATATTTTTGAAATTTCTTTAGCATTTAGATTAGATGGCAGGTAAATTTCATCAAAAGATACACCGATTTTTTCTTTTATATCTACATCATCTATATTAAATTCTCTACCAAATATTTTGACAGTCCCACCATCTTTGGATTTTAATCCCAAAATTAAATTCAAAGTAGTAGTTTTCCCAGAACCGTTTTCTCCTATGATTCCTACTATAGATCCCTTAGGGACATCAAAGTTTATTTTATTTAGTTTAAATCCATCATTCGGATATGTTTTTTCTATATTTTTAACTTCTAATATATTTTCCATTATTTCTCCTTTCTCATACCATCAAAAAGCTTAACTTGTAAATTTACCAGGTCTAAGAACTCATCAGAATTAAAACCATTAATATAAGCAAATTTAATTGTTTCATCGATTTTTGTAATAAGATTTGCTTTTTGATTAATTTTTAAATCGTGCATCTCTGGCATTTCTACAAAAGTACCTTTTCCTACAACAGTGTTTAAAAAGCCTTCATCTCGTAAGATTTCATATGCTTTCTGAACAGTTATAACACTGACATTTAAATCTTTGGCTAAAGATCTCATTGCAGGAATACTATCACCATGTTTTAATTTTCCGTCTAATACAAGTTTTTTAATTTGCGATACTATTTGAATATATATGGGGTCTTTAGACTGATAACTTATAAGTATTTCCAAACTCTACCTCCGTATAAATAAAAAATTAGAGATGCATACATTTAATTAAGTTTAACACTCGTATAAATTAATGTCTTTTTCATAGATTTTACCTCTCTTATATTTATTTTAATTATGTTAAGTAATAACTTGATGAAATTATACCTAATCAATGTACATAATGTACTTAATGTATAAGTACATTCTACACTATTTAAAAAAATAAATCAATACCTTAGTTAAATATAAAAAAAGCCGATAAAGCTAATTGTTAGTAGCTTTATCGACATCTTTAGACCCAAACTAGACCTTTTTGTTATAAATTCTTAATACTTAGGTGATTCTAATATATAACTTTAAAAATTTTATATTTCTTCAAAATATATCAACATAACCTAATTTCAAGGCTTTGCCGTATAATTCAACCTTGTTTTCTACGTCCAATTTATGGTAGATACTTTCTATGTGGTGGTAGAGGGTGCGTTCGCTTATGAATAGAGCTTTGGCGATTTGAGTGTTGGTTTTGCCTGTTAGCAATTCTTTTAGGACTTCCTCTTCTCTTTTTGTTAGGGGGTTTTCGTAAGTATTTTCATTGTTGGCAGGTAACCCTTTCTTGATTTCTAATAATTTTTCAATTAGAGTTTTAGAATCTATAGATTTTGATATATATCCTGCTGCGCCTAAGCTTAGGGCTTTTTTCTTATAAATTGGATTGGTATAGGAAGATAGGATTACAGTTTTAATCCTTAGATTCTTTTCTTCCAAGCTTTTTAGGACGTCAAAACCAGAATCCTTATCAAGATTTATATCTAAAAGGCAGATATCATAAGGATTTTCTTCGATTTTTTCAAAAAAGTCTCCCACCTTACTCACAAAATCGCAACCGCTAATTTTCTCATTTTCTAAAAGCAAAGTTCTAAGGCTTTCCCCAAAAATCTTATGGTCGTCTAAAATTATTATTTTCACCTAGTCATCACCTAGCCTTACTTCTGCCTTCAAAACATCCTTATTAAGAGAATATTCCATATGGCCCCCACTAGAATCTAGGAGAAATTTCATAAACAAGACTCCCCCTCTTGATTCTAGGATATTCTTATAATCTAACTCATTTGCCCCATCACTTGTGACCTTGATGTAAATTTTCCCATCACAAGTAGCAAGTTTATAGTTAATATAAGAAGCTTTTGAATGTTTGTAGATGTTATTAATAAGCTCTTTACTGACAATCAGTATAGTCCTTTTAAGGTTGGGATTTATTTTATCTTCCAGGATCTTTTCTGAAATATGGTAGGTCACATCAAGATTTTGACCTGGATAAAGACTTGCAACATCATAGAAAATGCTTGCGATATTTTCTTCTAAAGTCATATCAGAAAGCAAACTTTCCCTGTAATAGGTCATTATTGTCCTTGATTTGATTTCTAGATTCTCTGCAATGTTCTTTGCTTTTCCAACATCAGGAGTTTTTAAATTTAAATTATTTATTATCCCATAAAGGTCTTGGATAATCTCATCGTGGATAATTCTCGCAAAGTCTTCTTGCTGACTAGTTAAATACTCTCCTAGATCAAAATACTTGACTGTTTTTTGGTATGATTTTAAAATCATACCTGAAAGGATGGTGCAAAATAAGAAAATTATTACCATACCATAGTAGAGATAAGATTCTTTAGACATTGCATAGGGAATTGTTAGGATTGTTAAGCTTCCTAGGATACAGGTTAAGATTATGTAGATGATTATTCCTTTTTCTTTTGCTGTGATTTTCATTTTTTCCTCCTTGTATTTTTGGAAAATATATTTACAAAGCCTAGTCACATTTTTTATTTATGAGATTCCTCGTCAAAGCCTTTGGCTTTTCTGTCGGAATGACTAGTTTTTATCTTCCATTTTTCTTATCACTTTTATTATATTTCCTAAATCGCCCTTGCCTATGGTAGTTTTCTGCAAAATTTCAAATAAAAAAGACCCCTGAGGGCCTTTTTACTTTATACTTCTTCTGTTTCAGCTTCTTCGATTGATTCGATGTTTGCCTTTATTTGTTCGTCTTC
Organism: uncultured Anaerococcus sp.; assembly: GCA_963511095.1. Taxonomy (GTDB): domain Bacteria; phylum Bacillota; class Clostridia; order Tissierellales; family Peptoniphilaceae; genus Anaerococcus. The sequence continues at coordinate 14,417 of CAUPHU010000021.1, forward strand.
TAATTCCTTGGTTTCGTAGTCTATTTCTACGTCGTTGTAGTATTTTAGACCTGTACCTGCTGGGATTAGCTTACCGATTATGATATTTTCCTTTAGACCTCTTAGGTCGTCAACCTTGCCCTTAATTGATGCATCTGTAAGGACTCTGGTTGTTTCTTGGAAGGATG
>CAUPHU010000022.1:0-14580 GCA_963511095.1 uncultured Anaerococcus sp.
CACTTGATTATTAAATTCTACATCAAATGTTTTATTTACAATGTATCTTAATAATTTGTTATCCTCAATAAATAAAACCCTTAGAATCCCATCTAAAATATCTTCATTTAACCCTTCTTCTAATTTATTGGAGTCATCAAAATCATCATACTCCTCCGAAAAATTTTCAGAAACAAATTCAATTATCGAATCTTTTAATTTAATTTTATTATTCTTAAAATTCATCCTATTTTGATATAACGAATGTAAAAATAAATCTAATTTCTCAGAGTCAAATCTTCTCATAAAGAAAGAAGTTGTGGGTTTTCTTAACTCATTCTTCAATAAATAATTTCTTAAATTATTTATTTTTTCATTATAGTCATAAAAACTAGAAAATACGCTATATAATGATTTACTAATTGTGCTCTTTCCTGTTCCATTTTTACCTGCGACTACTGTAATACCTTCAATTGAAATTTCAGTGTTTGCAAGTTTTCCTATATTCTCCATATATAATTTCATAGTTACACCTCACTAATATTATACTACTAGCAATATAGAAAGCATATTAAAACACATGGCAAGATTTTTAAATCTTATAATATTAAAAATATCCTAATAGAAAACTTCTCAAATAACTTTCTATTTGCACAATTATATTAGCTCTCTCTTTACAGACTCCATCCAATCTATCATTTCCTAATAAATCTCTCAAAAAAGCTTCGAATTATACACAATCTTAAACTTAGACATCCATATAATTTTCATCATCAAAGTTATTATTTACATCTTCAATTATATCACTAATAAGTTTATAATTCTCATCGGATCGAAACTCTTCTTCGAGCTCTTCAAAAATATATTTCATACTTCTATCATTTTGAGAAACCATTGTTCTTAAATTATAAATTAAATAATTTAAATAAACTTTTACATCATTGTCATTTATAACATTCTCTCTATTTAAATCGCATATTAAAGTCAATAGATATTCTAATGAGCCTTCTGACCAAACAACCTTCACAAAATCTGAACCTAGGAAAAATATTCCAACATATTTTATAATATCACCGATGATTAGATTCTCAACACGAAACTTTTCACTATTAATCAATTCAATATTTGTACCAGATAGAAAGTATATTCTATACCATAAATTATCCATATTCAATAAAGCAATTTCCTTAATTTTTAAAATATCATTAGTCGCCATATTCATAAAATCATAAGGATGTCTATCCAAGTCTGACATTGTACCTACGGCAGTCCATTTCCCATGATAATAACCCTTAACCAAATTTAACCCTATCCCATTGTTAGCCTCATAGTTTAATAGCTCATCAATGATCTCTTCCTCAAACAAATAAGAACAAAAAATATAATTAGTAAACTCTTCATCATTTTTAGAGAAAAGATTTCCTTTTTTTAAAATCTCTGAAGTGAAAATATGAGAGAGGATATAAAAATTAACCCCTTTTACTTTCTTAGATTCTTTAATTATTTTCCTTAGGGAAATCTCAAAATCCTTAGAAATATCACTTAATACATCAACTTTTCTACTAATTGTATTCACTTTTTCAATGTCAATTTTATAACCGTCATGAAAATTCTTTCTAGATTCAGCAAAAATTCCATTTAAAATAATAACTAAATATATAAAAATCAATACAAAAATAGAAGACCATACCGAAAATATAAGTCTTTTAGATGAATCTAATAATTTGAATATGTTTATAAAAAATTTACTATGATATGTAAAACTTGATAAAATGAACAAAGCTGGAATAACAACCAAAAAAGTTAAAAACAACTCTAACCTAGCATTAAGAAACAATTTAAATTCAAGTCTTTTATAGAAACTATCTTCACTAACATTCACACCATAATAATACTCGCTCTTATCAGCAAATTCTTTAGCCTTAGCATTAATATAATCATTAATATAAGCCAGCAAAGAAAAAACAGCAATAGAAATCGCAAATATCTTATAATATCCAATGCTTAAAATAAAATTAAAATTCTTATCATATCTAAAAATAATAAAGAAAAAAATAAATAATATTATACTCAAAAAATAATGTAAATACTTACCTACAAAATCTTTGACATCGCCATACTTATCATAACTCATGACCCAAACCTACCTTTTATTTAATACTCACCACATATTCTAATACCAACTATCATTATCAACAAATCCCACACTCCTAAAATTATATTATTATCTTCGTGAAAAATTATGTATATTAGGCATCACATAAATACTATGTTTATACTGACAAAACATCTACCGCATGCGTTATAGTGTTATAATAGTATTTTAGTAAAGTAAGTAGGTACAAAGGAAAGGGGCTTTTGCCCCTTTGGCTTTGTGTTATTGTCTTATTGTACGTACTGACCAATAAGTTTTTATTTTCTTTTAAAATCTACTTAAGCTTCAACAGCTTGGCTTCTTTTGTATGCTACGAAAGCACCTGCCATGATAGCAAGACCTGCAACTATGAAGATTAGAGAACCAATACCACCTGTTTGTGGGATTGTTACTTTCTTGTTGATTACTTGTAGAGCGTTATAATAACCATCTTTGAATTCTTTTACTGTTAATTTACCATCATCATTAGCATCATATGCTTTGATAGCATCTGATAATGTCATTCCAGTAATTTCTTTGTCTGTTAGGTTATGAGTTTCATCTTTTTCACCAGTAGCTAATGTATAGTTAAGTTTAACATTGTCATTATCATAGTAAATGTCACCAGATTCATAGCTTCCTTTTTCTACAGTAAATGGTACATCTCCTGATCTCTTAGCATAACCTTCTGGAGCTTTTTTCTCTTCAAGTTTGTAGTCGCCATATTCAAGTCCAGTGATTTCAAATTTACCACCATTTTGAGATGTAAGAACTACAACTCCATCATCAGTTTTATTTCCCCATTGATATTTGTTTACACTTGCGATTACCGCTTCATTGTATGCTTTTTGAGCTTCAGCTATAGCTTGCTTAGCTTTAGTTCCAGCTTGACCTTCTTGTTCTTCTGCTGATAAATCATTGTAAGCCTTAACTTTTTGATCTAGCTCAGATTTTATAGTAGCTACTGCTGCTTTTTGATCTTCTGTCGCTTTCTTTTCTACTAAATATTTACCTTCACCATTTTTAACGTAGAATTCAGCTCCATCAAGTCTTTCTGTTCCATCTTCATTTGTTTTTACAAATTTCTTACCACCATTTACAACTTTTGGTTCTGTTGGGTTAAGAGGTTTCGGATTGTTTGATTTGTGGTTTGTTACTTCAATCTTACCTTGTTTGTTTACTGTGTATTCTGCATCTGAAAGAGTTTTTGATTCAATTTCAACTACCTTGTATGATTTATCTTTGTTTAGATATTTCCAAGTATAAGTGTGATTTCCATCTTTTTCTAATGTAACAGTTCCTTCGAATGTGTAATCATCTGGAGCATTAACTAGGTCAGTAGCTTTTACATCTTCACCTGTATTTGCGTCTACAAGTTTAAACTTAGCCCATTCGCCTGTTTCCCAAGCAGATCCATTATCCCAAGTTTTTTCTACTGATACTTCACCATCATCATTTGGTTTTGTAGGTTTTGGTGTGTTTCCTTTTGATGGAGTATTACCATAGTGGAATGTGATGTCGTTGGCTTCTGGGATGTCAACGATAGCTTTTTCGTTTACTGTTGCAGAGTATGTTAATACTACTGTTACTGCAGCATCTTTTCCATTAACTAGTGCAAGACCTTTTTCGTTTAGTCTAAGTGAAAAGCCTTTTTCATCTTGTTCTAATGTGTAGTGTTCTGCTGTTAATTTTGTTTCGCCAACTTTAACTTCAAGGTCTCCATTAAATGTTAGACCTTCAGTCATCTTATCGTCCCAGTGTGCTTCTGCTAGGTTAGATTTAGCTGGGATTTGTGTTTTTACTTCGTATGGTATATTTTTACCAATTTCTGCTTTTGCTGTTGCTTTTTTTTCTTGGTAATTTTTATAATCAGCACCAACTTTTAATTTATCAGCAGCTTCTTTTTCAGCAGCTGTTAGTTCATTATTCCTTAAGAAGTTTTTGTCGATTTGTGGTTTATCTTCAGTATTTTTTGGATAAACGTGAGCGTCTGTTACAGTACCATCTTTATTTACAAGTGGAAGTGTGATTACCACTGGAACAGCTTTCATGTCTGTAAGTGCTTCATTATCTTCGCCTACATAATTAGAAAGTGAGTGAATCTCTTGAATTTGGTAAACTCCAGCTGGAAGTTTTGAAGTATCGAATTTATATCCTTCTTCTCCTTTTTGTGAGCCTGTTAGTCCACCAAGTACTTCAGTTTTGAATTCTGGTTTTTCAGGATCTTGTTCTGTTGCTACATCACCATTTTCTTTGATGTATTTCCATTCTTTAACTTCAACAGCTGATTTCTTTTCTTCTTCTGATAGATTGTTATATTCTGTTTCTCCAGCCTTTATAACATCACCATTGTTATCAACAAGTACGCCTTTTTCATTTTTTTTGTAACCTGTTAAAACTTCTTTTTGCCAAGCAAAGTATGCACCAGGTATTTCTTTGGCAACTGCATTTTCGTCAGCATCTTTTCCTGCAAAGAAGTCTTTTACATTAGTAATTTCTTTACCAACGTACTCAGTACCGTCTTTTCCTGTTGTCCCTTCATTAAATTTTCCAAAGGTGGTTTTATCCATTAGAATCTTGTGAAGAGTAACTGAATTTGTTTTTTCTTCAGCTGCACTAGCACTTGTGAATGGTGCGGCTATTATACCGAATACCATTGCGAATGCTGTCAATAATGACAAAATTTTCTTTTTCATATTCTTCTCCTTTATATTTTTTGTCAGTGTCGCTTGGTTGTGATTGGGTGTTTGCCTATCAAGCCTACTAGGCTTGTTCTCGCTTCGCTGCGACCATTTCATGGAGAGTCCTCCACGAGCCGGACAGGCTTATTTGCCATGTCGAACGAATGTGAGACATCCCATGAATACGGGACTCCATCATTTGAGGGGTCCTGAGTTTATGAGGTCTCTCAGTCGCTTCGCTTCTTCGAGACGGCGCTCGAGTTGTACTCTTTGACAGAGAATCACTCTCTCTCTCAATATGGGCTTTCGTCCAATCTCGCTTCGCTCGACCACTCCGTGGAGGGTCCTCCATGAGCCGGACGGGCTTGCTTTCTCAGAAAGGCTGCGACTTGCCTTTCGTGCTGGTGGGCCAGCTGCTTATAGGATTGGTCCCTTTGTGATATACCAAGAGGGGACTTTTCTATAAATAGTGTCGTTTTGTCGTTGTCTTTAGGGCTTTCGCCCTTTTAGCTTATCTTTAGGCTCTTGCCTATAAAGCTAAGCAAGCATCCTTACTTATATTATATCATAAAGTTAGGATTTGCAACATCTTTTTAGCTTAAAAAGCTAGTGCCAAGTGTAGCCCCGTACTAGCGGCCATTGTTTTGGCTATATAATCATAGGCAAGAGCCTAATAATTATTGTTGTTTGGGGTTTTCCCTTCGGTCATTCTGGTCCTGAGTTTGTGGGATTCCTCGTCGGCCTTGCGGCCTCTGTCGGAATGGCGCGAGACATTGTGGTTTGGGTTTTACTCTTCGTTCATTCTGGTCCTGAGTTTGTGAGATCTCTCAGTCGCTCCACGTGCCGAGGGGCATATCCGCTCCTTCGAGATGGCGCAGGGCATTATGGTTTGTGGGGTCTTCTCCGTTTAGGAGCCCCCGGGGTTATAAGGTCCCTCGTCAGTCGCTTCGCTCCTTCTGTCTGCTCTGCATCAGTCCTTCCATCAATCCGATTCATCGGATTGGGATAGGGCTTCAGAGATGGCGCATTTTTTTCGCCATTCCGACAGAGAAGCCGTAGGATTCGACGAGGAATCTCATGAATAATGGATTTCTTCGTTCGTACTGGTCCTGGGTTTGTGGGATCTCTCGTCAAAGCCCTACGGGCTTTTCCAGCGAGATGGCGCTAGGTGTTCGTTCTTTTTTTATTACTTGACACCCTTGCCATATTAGTAATATCTATGCGTACCTGAGTTCCCTCGGCTTCGCTCGGGATAAATTTCTCCTAAGCCTCTAGTGCAGATTTGTCCTCTATGAGCCGGACGGGCTTGCTTTCTTATTATAAATAAACGCTCCGGCAATCATTACTGCTAGTCCTAGCAAGGTGTATCCTATCCAAGTACCAGGGCCTCCTGTGTTAGGGTATTCGGCCTTTTTGTTTTTGATTTGGATTGGGTTTGTGTCTGAATTTGGTTTTGTATCGTCTTTACCGACAATTTCCTTATCTTCCACTTTTCCATCTGCATCAGATTTGTAAATCTTACCGTTTTCTACCTTAAAGAAGTATACGTCAGGTTTTATTAGTGAATAGCCATCTGGGGCTACTATTTCTACTACTTTGTACTCGCCTTCGTCTAGGCTAGTGAATGAGAATTTACCATTTTCATCAGAAGTTTCTGTTACCGTTCCTTCATCATAGGTTCCATTTTCATTCATTTTATCTAGTCTAAATTCAGCGTCTGGTAGTTTAGTTTTACCATCTCCATCCACCTTTTCAAAGAAGATGTCTGGTTTTTTGATGTTTACTACTTTTGTAAGTTCATCCTTGTTTTCAGCCGTTACATTTGTACCATTGATTACTGTTATCTCACCGTTTTCTACTCTGAAGGTCTTGACGTAGTTATCTGGGGTGATGTAGCCATCTGGGGCTTGTTTTTCCCAAACTTGGTATCTACCTTCTGTAAGTCCTTTGAAGGTGAATTTACCATTTTCGTCTGATTCTTCCACATACATACCATCTTCACTTCCATCTTTTATCTGGGTCATATCTTGTTTAATTGCATAGAAGTTTGGATCATGTGGCGCGTCTTTCTTGAGATAGAAGGTTGCTCCGACAAGCGCCTTATCAGACTGGTCAACTTTGGTGAATGTTATTTCAGTCTTTTTGTTGACAATCTTAAGTGTTGATTGATCTTTATATTGGAAGTCTTGTTTTATATCTAGACCCGTACTTGAACTGATTTCTTTTCCTGTATCAGTTATTAGTTTATCATCTTTTTTCTTTGGCACATAATTATCACCATTTTTCTCTAGCACTTCTACGAGTTTTGGTGTTAAAATCTTAGTTACTTGATCCTTCACAAATTGTATTTTATACTTATTAGTTGTCTTTGTGAATCCATCTGGAGAACTTGTTTCTTCTAGGATATAGTTATAACCATTTTTTGCATCGAAAATGTCAACTGTGTCGATGTCTTCAACGTCAAACTTATAAGCATTGGCATATCCTGTTTCCTTGTCTTTGTCGAGGTCTATTACTTTGGTGTAGGTCTTGTTATTTTTACCTTCGACATTTTTTTCTGGATAGAGCTTAAGCTCTAGGATTCCCTTTTCGATAGGGACGAACTTATTTTTATCATTCATATAACCCTTGCTTAGGATGAAGGAATCTTTCTTATAGTTTTTAATTCTGAATGCTCCATCATGGATATATACTTCCGTATTATTAGATGGTAGCTTAGTTTCAGTAAACAAATAATCAAACTCAACTGGATTATCTATTCTAGTTTTTTCGATAATCTCTTTAGTCTCCCCATTTTCTTCTACCGTTTTCTTTTCTTCTTTAAGCTCGTAGAATTTCTTTTGAAGATTGCCATCTGCGTCTTCTTTGATTTGGATGACTATTTTCCTATCCATAAGTTTGTAGCCGTCTGGGGCGTGTTCTTCTGATAGGACATAGACTCCCTTACTGAGGTCTTTGGCCTCAAATACACCGTCCGTTCTTGCTATGACGTGTGGTGCTGCTACAGCGTAGCCTTCCTTAACACTATCCAAGTCATCTGGATTTTTAGAAGTTTTGTATAGCCTAAATCTTGTGTAAGACTCAATCTTTTGATCCCTATTATTTGACCATACCTTCCACCACTTGAGATCTGTGGTTGTCTTTTTGTTAGTTAGAACAAAAGCATATGAGCCCTTTTCTTGTTTGAATAAGCTTGGATTTGCTGCGTACTTATTGTCCGTATAGGTCTTATAGTAGCCATCTTTTTCAAACTTCTCATAGTATCTTTCTTCAAAAGTTTTGCCTTCACTATCTTTGCCTTCATTGTATTTGACTTCTAAACCATTTTCTCCCTTGACTACTTGGATTATCCATCTGTCTTGGGCTTTGGCTGAGTCGTAGCCATCAGGTTTGGCTGTTTCTACTAGTTCGTAGATACCTTCTCCCAAATCGTCAAATTCAACTGTACCATCGTATTGGGAACGAGCTGTTCTGCTATACTTTTTGGTTGCAGATGATTCTGCATCATAGTCGTAGGCTTCGCTATCCATATTGTCTCTAAGTTTTACTAGTTTGAATCCGGCGTTTCTTAGGCCTTTGTCTACATTATCTGTGTAGTCTTGATGGTCCATTTTCCTTAGCTTAATTTTAGTCTTTCTGTAGTTGGCTATTCTTAATTTTTCTGGATTGCCATCCTTGTCTAGCTTTGGAGTCTTCTCCTTATCCTTAGATTTGTCATTTGAATCTGTATCAAATCTTAGGTTGCCGTAGTCTTTAACAAAGACAATTTTTAATTGGCCGGTTTCATCGTCTTGAACTACATCGAAGATCCATGGGTCTGGCTTTTCAAATCCTGTAAGGGCTCTTGTTTCTACTAGTTTGTAGCGACCGACATCAAGTTTTTTGAAATGGAATTCGCTATTCCAGTAGCTGTAGATATCTTGTTGGGCAAAGCTTTCGTCTTTATTGCCGTTTTTATCAAGTTTGATCAGACTAAAGTCCGTACTGTCTATAGGAATTTCTTCGCCATTCTGTCCTTTAGCACCCTCAATCTTACGGAACTTGAGGTCGATGTAGGATTTTTTGTTGAAGACTACATTTAGGTCTTTATTGTAGTCTGTGAGGAAGATTGAGTTTATGTCTTTTGCATCTTCCACTAGTTCATATCCATCATCTTTGACCTTGTAGGCTTTTACTTCTTGCTTCCATTCACCTTTTTCGTCCGTGTAGAATTTGATAGTGATAAAGCTATCATTTGGTTTATAACCATCCGCAGGTTTGATTTCTTCTAGGATGTAGGTGCCTTCTGCAATATTTGTGAAATGAACACCTGAGTCTTCTTTTGAAGTATCTGTAGCCCCGTTAATATGTTTTTCGTATGGTTTAGGTTTTACAAACCTATCTACTTTGATCTTATTTCCTTGACTATCCTTGGCGTCGACCTTTTCCTCTAAATTTTCGACTTCTGGCTTATTATCTGTACCTTTTTTTAGCTCGCCTTTTTCATTAAGTTTGGCTCTTTTTAGAGTGAAGACTGCACCATTTAAGTTTTTACGATTATTTATGTCTTTTTTCATGAACTTAAGCTCGGTTGTCTTTGAGTAGTTTGTCACCCTTACATCATGGATGCCTTTGTATGGAGCATCTGGTCTTGCTGGGTCTGAACGACCATCGTCTTCGATAATTTTTGTAAATTGATCATATACATCATCATCCAGTTTTATACCGTGAATCTTTTTGCCTAGGAGTTCTTCATCTACATCATCAATTGCCCATCTTGGGTCTTTTTTATCAATTGGCAAAGTTTCTTCAAATTGGAAATCTATTGTCATGTAGTCGTCATCAGATGGTTGTTTGAACTTTCCATCTTCACCTTTTGCGACTACTACCTTGAAGTACCACTTTTTAGGCTTTCCACTTTCATCTTTAGGTAGCCTAAATGCATCGCTAGGAGCGTGAATTTCTTCAAGCTCATAGAGACCTGGTGATAATTCCCTGAAGTAGTTGTCTCCTGGAAGACCTGTCGCTTCTGATGTACCATCAAATTCCTCATTACCATATACAGGAGGTTTTTCATCAATAAGTTGGTCACTCTTTAGTAGCTTTCTAGCTCTAAATTGTGCACCTGTAAGAACACCGCCATTTTCATTAACCTTGGTAATCCTTAGTGGAATCCTAAATCCTGTCTCGTCTTTATTGAAGATATCCATGGTGTTACCATTTTGTATGGTTATACTGACTCTTTTTACACCATTTTTCATATCTTCACTCTTGATTTTGTAAACTGGTTTGTTTGGTAGGTTCCATTTTTCAGCGAGAGTATCACTGATGTTGTATACTACGCTATAATTCTTTGTAGGATCTAGTTTGGTATCAAATGAGACATTACCTTCATTTTTAGCATCAATATTTTCTAGTTCTTGACCATTTTCATCCAGTAGGCTGATTGTGCCTGGTATATCTGCTGGTGAATTGGTTGCTTTTCCTTCTTTATCAGAGTTTGAGTAGACGAAGTTTACATCTAGAGTCACATCTCCAACACCTGGTCCTGGTGGTTCTGGAGTGATTTTTTCAAATCTCGCTGTGACAGTTACGTTGGATTCTGGAATTGTGAAGTATCTTGTGACAGAATCTGTTGAATCAAACGCTACTCTAGTCCTACTTTCTCTTAGTTCTAATTCGTTAGCAGGGTTATTATCAGCAACAGCCTTAAGTTCTACTAATTTATAGCCAGGGTTTGGTTTTGCTGTAATTTCTACAGTGTCAGCTTTCTTAAGTCCACTTTGTGGATTCGCTGTAAGTGTGCCGCCTTCTATCGGTATTTTTTTTGTTTTTACAGAGTATGATCCTTGGCCTGGCTCTTCATCTTTTTTCTCTCTATAGGTTACAAGCTTATTATTAGGGTCAAGACTGAATTCTTGAGCATTTTCATTTGCCTTGAAAGTTATCCTGTTATGGATATTTACAATCTTATCATGATTGACGCTAGAATTTTCATCCACATGAATTTTGTAAGTTAGCTTGTATTCTGAGTCTGCTGTATCTAGGTTGATGCCTGCAATTTTTCCATTAGTTGGAATATTTGTTGAGTCTCCTATTATATAGTCGGCTAGGTCAATGTTTAGAGTTGCATTTTTGACTGGTGATTTGTAATCTGCTAGAGGTTGGAAGATACCTTTTGATAAGATACTATTTCCATCAGAGAATTGTTTACCACCAAGATAGTATTCAAACTTATCTCCATACGTCGATTTCATAGAATCAACATATCTTTTAGTAGCTGTTGCCTTATCTAAATCAGCGGCAGCCACTATATGAGTGAATTTTATTTCAAAATCATTGTCGGAGAAATTGCTTAGTACTTCTTTATAATTCCTCGCTGATGATTCTTCAGGATTTCTATGAGTATTAATTACAAATAGGTATTTTTTATCATAGTCACCATTTGTTAGGAATGACTTATCAAAGTTCCTATTTTTAAACTTGTTATTTAGGGTTGCACTAGGGTCTAATGTATTAGCTACTTTCCTATCTTTAATACCAGCTGCTTCCAGATAGTCCCTATAGGAAACTTCTGTACCAAGTTCTCCATCAATTTTAAAAGGAGTAAATCTTTTCTCTGTTGTGCTAATATTATCATCAGGTTGCTGATTTAATAATACATCAGTATCTCTGGAATTTGTATCAAACTGCATAATGGTCAAATCAATCTGTGAGCCATTAGCCTTTGCTCTATCAACTAGTTGAGTAATATAGTAGTTGATATTTTTATCCAAGTTTCCATTACTTTGATCTCTTAATCTGTCAACCATAAACATAGCATGGATTTTATTTCCTTCTAAGGTTGATATTGGTCCAGAAGGTTTAATTGAAATATTGATTTCTCTAGTTCCTGTACTTGTGTCAACATCTCCTGCGCTTACAGTGACTATTGCATCATCACTTTCTACTTTGTAGGTTTGATTTTCTAACCTTTGGTCTGATGGCACAGACTGTGGTGCTCTTAAGACGTTTGCTCTTAGATTTGCTGGTGATATATCCAAGACGCCGAGTGGTGTGTTTAGAACAGCGCTTCTTGATGAGAAATTCACATTTGTGAATGCTGGATCATCTTTTCTGTCAGATCTTATTGTTCTACCACTTCTATCTACTTTTACATACCATTTTTGGGTTGTTCTTTCGTAACCTGCTGGACCTCTGAATTCTTCTAGGACGTAATAGCCTGGTTTGAGGTTGTCGAAGGTTATGATACCTTGGTTTTCTGGTAGGGTTGATGGGTCTTGGCCTATCCTAAATCTCTTGCCATCCTTGTCTATAGCGTAGGATACCTCTCCACCATTATTGGTTGGGAAGTTTTTATAACCAGCTATTCCCATTTTCTGCCTATCAGCATCAGACATTCTCTTAGCGTCTGTTTCTGTTAGGTAGAGGATGATTGGTTTACCTGGTGTTACTTTTTGGATGTATTCCTCAGCGTATTCACCATTTGGATCTCTATATTTGATGTTGAAATTGCTATCTGCAGTATATAGCCTGAAGTAAGCACGTCTTAGACCGACAATTTTAGGATTGTCTTTGTCTATTGTTACAAGTTTACCATTTTTATCTATATAAGAAATTGCATTACCAGTCTTTCTTATTGAGAACTTTCCTAATTTTTCGCCCTCTTCAAAGTCTATAACTCCCTTAAAGACTGCGTGATCTCCAAAGACTGTATTTGAGTTCGGGTCTCTTACGATAACCTTCATCTCGCCTACGTTAGCTATAGCTTCTGCCTCGACCTTTAGTAGGATGTCGTTTGCCTTCTCGTATTGAACTTCACCAACTTTTGGTGGGTTGGTTTCTCTTAGTACATAGTATTTGCCAAATTCTAGGTCTGTGAGGTGGAAGAGGCCATTATCATCTTGGACTATGCCAGTTTTGATTGGTTTTATATTCCCTTCCTCGTCTCTATCTCCAACTATAGCACCATAGAAGTCTGCCTGGTAAAGTTCGAAGCTAACTTGTTCACCATCACTACCATATAGCTTTTTCTTTATTTCAGTTTTTTCTATACTTGTCTTGCCGTCGGCATCTTCTGTTATTTTGCCGAGGTATTTAGTGAAGGTTGTTTCTGTCTTTCTTGGTTCGTTTTCTATCAAGTAGACAGATTCATCCTTTGTTTTTACTTCTACCTTTTCTCCATTTACATATTTATAAAGAGTTGCTTTTAGGTTTCCGCTACTATCTTCACGTACTTCTAGGAGCCAAGGCTTAACAATCACTTGATAGCCATATGGAGCTTGGATTTCTGTTAGGCTGTAGTCACCGACTACTAAGTTATCAAAGATGAAGTAACCCCTATCTGCCTCACTAACATCGCTGCCATTTTTATTATCTATATTATAGTTTGATGTGATTTCTTTGGAGTAAGTTGATCCGTCTCTTGTCCAGATTGATTCTAATCTAAATCTTGCGTCAGATAGGGCAAGATTAGTATTTTCTCTAGCTTCTTGTTTTCTAATCTTTCTGAGCTGAACTTTTGTATCTTTTAGTTTGTTTACGATTATAGGTCTTTTATCAGCTGTGAATTTATCAGGCTTATTATCACCGACAAATTTAACAATTACTTTTGTCTTTGTTTTACCGTTTTCTACTACATCTTCTTCTTTTGCTTCAAGAAGATATTTTTGACCTTCCTTGTCGTATCCTTCTGGAGCTTTTAGCTCTTCAAGGATATAGAAACCTTCTGGTATTTGTTTGAACTCAAAGTTGCCTCGGATACCTTCTGACTCTTGCTTGTAGGTGTCATCATATTTTGGATTTGCTAATTGACCTTTAGCATCTTCTAATGATTTTGCATTGATTTTTCTTAGGCTGAATTTTGCACGATCTAGATTGTAGTATCTGTTTTGCTTAGCAAATTTAAGTTCGCCTAAGTTGTCTAGGTTGTTTTTAACCTTGACTTTTATTTTAGTTACACCGTATTGGTCTTTTGGAGATTCGATCTCAACCATTGGCTCATTATCGATGTTTTTAGGAAGCTTGTCTGCTTCTACATTAGTTTCAAATCCATCATGAACATGGATTTCACTATTTTTAAACTTGAATGGATACTTACCATCATCTGGGTTTACTTCGGCTCTTTCTACAGTGATTTGGAAAGGCTCGATTTTTTCATAGCCAGTTGGTGCTGTTTTTTCTTCGATCCTGTAGGTACCTGGTCCTAGGTAGAGATTATTGACTGTATCACCACTTGTTGATTTCCATTCAAATGTTTCGTTGGTATAGATGTTTCTGATTTCGAATACTGCATCTGCAATTTTCTTTTTGCCTTCGCCATCATACTTGTCTATCTCGATTGGCTTATTTACACGGCCTGTAAGTAGCTCTTGGTATTTCTTTCCATCTTCAGCGTGGGAGTAGAATACGAGCTCTACTGTGTTGGCTTTTTGTTTGTTCCAATCATTGTTTCCAGTTTTATAGGAAGCTATAACTTTATTGAGTAGCTTTTCTGCCATCTGGTATTGGACGTCTTTTACATATGGACTAGCTTGAATTTGTGTTTCTTTATCTTTAAGCTTTCTTAATCTTTCCCCACCTACATCAACAGTACGGTCGGTATCTTTACCCATGAAGTAGTCTTGATGCCTACCTTTTGGGTCTTTCTTACCTGTAAGAGTATATGGAACTCTCCATTCTACTTGGTTGTAGTTATCTTGAGCAGGGAAGAAGTCCTTGCTTATTGGGTTACCATCTGTGTAATGGTGAAGAACTCTTTGGAACATAGAGTTTTCGATGAGCCTGTGCATTTGCTCGCCGTTATGG
>CAUPHU010000023.1:0-14519 GCA_963511095.1 uncultured Anaerococcus sp.
CTTATCAATAAGGGAAATGATATTTAAAAGTGTAGTCTTACCTGATCCAGACTCACCCATGATGGCTACAAAGTCTCCGTCTTCGACTTTCAAATTCACATCCTTTAGGGCAGTCACAGCATTTGCTGTATTTTCCTTATAAATTTTTCTTAAGTTTTTTATTTCTAACATATTTTCACCTCTCATAATATAATTATAAAGGCTTTATAAAAATAAGTCCCTTTGCCTAGCTTACAAAGAGACCTCTTTTCTTACAATTTTGTAAGTTTTGGAAAAATTATCATGATTTTTGTAAATTTTTCTTCCTCTGATTCGATTTTTATATCTAAATTTAAGTCCTTGCCAATGGATTTTACAAGATATAGGCCTAAGCCTGTTGACGAGCCAAGTTTCCTGCCATTTTCACCTGTGTAACCCATTTCAAAAACCCTAGGCAAGTCTGCCCCTTTAATGCCAAGCCCATTATCTTCTATAATAAGGAAATTTTTCTCAAAATATATTTTTATCTTGCCAGCTTCTGGTGTATATTTCAAAGCATTATTTAAAATTTGACCAATAATAAATCCCAGCCATTTTTCGTCACTTACACTTATCAAATTTAGGTCGCCCACTTCTAAGCTGATTTTTTTGGAAATAAAATCGTAAGACTTTGCCCTAATAATTTCTTTAACAATAGTGTCAATTCTTACTTCTTTAAATATGTAGTCATTTGTTTTTGAATTAAACCTTACAAAGCCAAGGAGAATATTTAGGTATTCTTCAATTCTCTTATTATTTTTCCTGAGTAGATCAAGGTCTGGCTTAGGCTCATCTAAGATTAGCTTGTTTTCAGCAATAGGCGTTTTTATTTCATGAACCCAAAGCCCATAAAAATCCCTAAGGTCGCCTTCAATTTCATTATAGCTAAGCAAGAGGTCTTTGTATTTTTTATCGATATTTTCTAATTCATCCAGAATTATCTTTTCCCTCTGACTTGGTTTTTTTGAAATTTCTGCAAAAGTTGGTAGCTCTTGATTAAAATACTTATAGAGAAAATAGGCTAAAAAAATAAAAAAGCTTATCAAAAACCCATAAATTATTGGGAATTTCTCTAGGTCAAAACTTATGAAAACCAGCAAATAAGTAAGGCTTATTAAAAGTAAGAAAATAAAAGACACCTTGTTTTCCTTGAGAAAATTTTTAAGCTTCAACATAATAACCCAACCCCTGCTTTGTCTTTATAAAATCATCTACCCCCAGTCCTGCCAAAGACTTTCTTAGTCTAGAAATATTAACTGTCAGGGTATTATCGTCGATGTAAATATCTGTGGACCACAAACTTGTCATTAGCTTATCTCTAGAGACAACATTTCCCTTATTTACCATGAGGGTTTCCAATATTTTAAATTCATTTTTGGAAAGTTCGAGACTTTTTTCACCAAAACTAATTGACATTGACTTTAAATCGAGAATTAGGCCCCTAATTTCAAGCCTAGATAGATTTTCTTTATAATCGTAGGCCCTTCTTAAAAGAGCCTTGATTTTTGCTAGCAAAAGATCCATGTCGAAGGGTTTGGTCACGAAATCATCAGCTCCAATTTCCATGGCCATGATTTTATTCATGGTATCTTCCTTTGAGGATAAAAATATTATTGGCACATTTGAGATGTCGCGAATCTTTCTTGTCCAATAATACCCATCATAAAAAGGAAGGCCAATATCCATGACTACAAGGTCTGGTTTTTCTGATTTGAAAACATCAAAAACCTTCTCAAAATCATACACAAGAGCGACTTCAAAGCCCCATTTCTCAAGTTCATTTTTTAATTTTTCTGCAATTATCTGGCTATCGTCAACCACAAATATCTTAAACATAGACACTCCTTAAAGATATTATAACACAAAAACCTCCCAATCCTAATAGGATTGAGAGGTTAACATTTAAAAACTAATCAAGTTCAAGCTTACCGGTATATAGTTGCCAGTAGGTTCCTTTTTCTTGTATTAATTTGTCGTGGTTGCCACGTTCTATTATCCTTCCCTTATCCATTACCATGATTACATCAGAGTTTTGGATGGTTGATAGTCTGTGGGCTATTACTATTGAGGTTGATCCTACCATTAAGTTATCCATAGCTTCTGTTACGTCCTTTTCTGTGGCTGTATCTATTGATGATGTCGCCTCATCTAGGATTAGCATAGCAGGTTCTGCTATTGCTGCTCTTGATATCGAAATAAGTTGGTTTTGACCGTCTGATAGGCTTGAGCCGTCACCCTTTATTTCTGTATCATATTTTTCTGGTAGTCTTTTTATAAAGGAATGGGCACCAGAAAGTCTCGCTGCAGATTTCACGTCTTCATCACTTGCCCTCAGTCTTCCATATCTAATATTTCCTTCTATTGTGTCTGTAAAGAGGTTTACTTCTTGAAGAACCATACCAAAGGCACGCCTTAGGGCATCTTTTCTTATATCCCTAACATCGATTCCATCTACCATGATAGATCCAGAATCTATCTCGTAAAATCTTGTAATTACATTTGTAATTGTAGTTTTGCCAGCACCAGTTGAGCCTACAAAGGCAATTTTCTCTCCCGGATCAGCATAGAAAGAAATGTCCTTTAGGATTTTATTTTTGCCATCATAAGAAAAATCAACATTCTTAAATTCAAGCCTGCCTTCTAGCATCTTGTAGTGTTTCCTGTCGCCATCATCCCACATCCAAGCATAGCGGCCTGTTAGGTCATCACATTCTCTTACAGATCCATCAGCGTTTTCTACTGCATGGACAAGCTCGATAAAGCCAGTGTCTTCTTCTACCTCCATATCGATTATCTCGAAAATCCTATCGGCCCCTGCCATAGCTTGAAAAACTGAGTTTGCCTGCTGGCTAACATTTACTATTGGGTTTTGAATTTGCCTAATATTTGATAAAAAGGCAGCAAGGACACCCACACTTATATTGCCCTTGATTGTGATATAGACACCAAGAACAGTAATAGCAGCGTAGAGAATATTTACCATATTTAATAAAAATGGCATCATCCTACCTGCGTGGGTATTGGCTTTGGTAAGGGAAATTCTTACTTCTTCAGCCTTGTTTTTGAAAGTATCTAGGACTTTTTCTTCCCTAGAAAATACCTTCACAACCTTTTGGCCAGATAGGGTTTCTTCTGAGAAACCTTGGAGAGTAGATACATTGCCCTGGCCCTCTCTAAAAGATGTGGATGATTTATAAATTATCTTAGAAAGAATCGGAAATATAACCACCAGACCTAAAATCATTGTAAGAGTTAGGCTGAAACTTAGCCTAAACATTACGATGATTGTACCAACAAACATAATTGTCGCCCTAACTATGGTAGGAACTGTGTTTACCAAAGCTTGGCTTAAGACGTCGGTGTCGTTGGTAAATCTTGACATGATTTCGCCGTATTTATTAGTGTCAAAGAAAGATATTGGCATTTTTTGAATTTTTGCAAATAATTCTTGCCTGATATTTCTTATAGATCTTTCACCAATTCTTACCATTAGCCTTGAATAAATAAAAGATGTAAGAGCTGATACAGCATAGATTGCTCCCATCTTTAGGCTTGCCGCCTTAAGGCCAGCCACATCTGATTTTAGGATGTAGTTATCTATAATTGGCCTTAGCATATTTACACCCCAAATTTGTGTTAGGGCTGATACTATTACGCAAACAATTATAAGGGCCATTTGCCACTTGTATTCAAAAAGGTAGGCTAAGAGTCTTTTTATTGAAGCAAAAGAAACTTTTCTTTTTTCTTTTTTGTTAGAAATTTCGTAGTTTTTACTCATTGTCATTACCTCCTTGATTTTGTATGTCGTAGGTTTCCTTATAAATTTTATTTGTCTTATAAAGCTCGTCGTGGCTTCCTATGGCAGAAATTTCTCCCTCATCCATAACGATAATCCTATCTACATATTTGAAGGAAGAAACCCTTTGGGAAATTATTATCTTAGTAAGATCTTTGTTGTAATCATTGATTCCTTCTATAATAGCTGTTTCTGTTTTAGTATCTACAGCTGATGTGGAGTTGTCCATAATTAGGATCTTTGGATTTTTAAGAAGGGCACGGGCAATGGTTAGTCTTTGCTTTTGACCACCTGATACACCTGTACCACCTTGGCCAAGCACAGATTCATAACCGTCGTGTCTTTCTCTTACAAAGCCATCTGCTTGGGCAATCTTTGCTGCAAGTTCGATTTCTTCTTCGCTTGCGTTTTCATCACCCCATCTTAGGTTTGCTGTAATTGTTCCTGAAAATAGGGTATTTTTTTGAAGTACGATTGCTACATCATCACGAAGTGTTTTCAAATCATAAGATTTGATTGGATTTCCTCCGACTTTAAGAGTTCCTTTGCTTATATCATAAAGCCTTGGAATTAGCTGAACTAAGGTTGATTTTGAAGAACCTGTTGGCCCCAAAATACCAATTGACTCCCCGCTTTTGATATGAAGATTTATATCTTCAAGCTGGTAGGAATCAGAATCTTCCTCATATTTGAAAGATACATTATCAAAATCAATTGACCCATCAGCTAAACTTAGGCCTTCGATTTTCTTATCATTATCCATTGAGGGCTTTCTTGCTATAACTTCAACAACCCTTGTAATACCAGGGGAAGCTGACATAAACATAGTAAGAACCATGCTCATTCCGATAAAGGCACCAAGTAGCATTGTTGCGTACATATTAAAGGCAACAAGATCTCCTACACCAAGCCTGCCTTCGATTATTTCTATCCCACCAAAGTAGGTGATTGCCACAAAGGTTGCAAACAAAACTACGTTAGCAAGAGGAAAAACCAAAGACATTGGACCTTGAGATCCGTCTGCATATTCATACATCTTTTCATTTTGGATGCCAAACTTATCAAGCTCGTATTTTTTTCTAAAAAATGCCTTAATCACACGCATATTTTTGAGGTTTTCTTCTATAACTAGGTTTAAGTTGTCATATTGGTAGCGGGCCTTCCTAAATTTTGGAATGGCGTAGGTAGTAAGTCCCATCAAAAGGGCAAACAAAATTGGAACTGCTACTAAAAATATAAGTGATAATTTTAGACTTGACCTAAGCGCCATAATAAAGGCTATAATGGCCATAGCCACAGTCTTAATTATAAACCTGGTCGAAGCAAACATAGAAAAGGTAATCTGCTGTGTATCTGACGATAATCTAGTAAGTAGGGATGGAACTCCAAAATAATCCAAATCTTCAAAAGAAAATCTCTGGATGCTTTCAAATTGTGCTACCCTTGCATTCCTACCCATGCCTGATGAGGCAATACCAGCGTTTTTTGTCGCCTGCATTCCACAAAACATAGTTATTAGGGAAAGAATTACCATCAAAATCCCATATTTTATGGCAAGTTCTAAGTTTTCTCCCTTAACAGCTTCATTTAGGGTAAGACCCATAATGGCTGGAATTGCAAGCTCTAAAATAGTTTCAAAAACTGTATAAATCCTTGAAATATTTCGATTTTTCTTAAACTCTCCTAAATATTTTTTGATATAGGAAAAGGACTTGTAAAATTCTTTTATACTATTCATTCATCCTCCTTTTTAAAATCTTCTCTAATCGTGGCGTTTAAAAGCTTTAGATTATCTCTAATCTCCCTTGCCTTATCTTCGCCTAACTTCTCATAAATTCTCTTATTAGATTCTACGATTGGTTTTATTCGTGCGTCCCTATTTTTCTCTCCCTTGGAAGTGAGCTTTAGAATCCTAATCCTCTTATCATTTTCATCCTGGATTAGCTCAATTTGCCCATCTTCTTCAAGACTCTTAATGATATTATTAACAGTCTGTTTTGGGGCGCCAAGCTTTTCTGAAATATCTTTTTGGCTCGGATTTTCCATAAGACCAATATGGATAAGGATTATAGTTTCCAGGTCATTTAGACCATAAAACTTCGCCCTCTCCCTATTTAGGCCATTTGCACACCTTAGCAAAGAAAAAATAGAGAACATTGGATCAAGATCAAAATTCATAAACCCTCTTTCTCTAAAATAAATAAACAATTATTTGTTATTAATAGCTTTATTATAGTACTATTTAGGACTATGTCAAGAATAGTTATTTTTTTATCTTTCAATTTCTAATACTTAGCTAGATTTTTTTGATGATAATTCTCAAATTTTATGTATAATAAAGCCGAGGTGTAATATGATTGAATATTTAAAAGAACAAAATATAAATGAAAAACTAATTGAAAAATTAGAAGCATATAGAAAAGAAAATGGCCTTGATAATAATGACAGGATTATCAAGCCTGAGTATAAATATTATGGTAAGGATGTCTTAGAGCAGGCAATTGCGGCTCTTCTCGCTGGAAAAAACATCCTACTTACAGGGGCAAAGGCAACTGGAAAAAACGTCCTTGCAGCTAATCTGTCCTATCTTTTTAAAAGACCAACCTACAACATTTCCTTTCACGTAAATACTGATTTTGCTTCTCTAATCGGGGCTGACACCTTCAAAAATGGCGAAGTGACTTTTAGAAAGGGTCCTATTTATGAAGCAGCCATAAACGGTGGTTTTGCAATCCTAGATGAGATTAATATGGCAAAAAACGAGGCGATTTCTGTCCTTCACGCCAGTCTTGACCACAGGAGACTTATTGATATTTCTGGCTTTGATAAGATAAATCTTGATCCTAATACCAGATTTATAGGTACAATGAACTACGGCTATGTAGGCACTCGTGAGCTTAACGAAGCCCTCGCTTCCAGGTTTATGATTATAAATGTGCCAAATATTAGCAAAAAAAATCTGGATACCCTCCTTAAAGATAATTTCCCAACACTTAAGGAAAAATACAGAAAGGCCTTTATCGATATGTTTATCTCCCTACAAACAAAGAGTGAAAACAATGAAATTTCAACCAAGGCTGTCGACCTAAGAGGTCTTATCGGAGCTATTGAGACAATGAAAATAGGTCTAAATCCTTTTGATGCCATAAATATGGGCCTTGTAAATAAGTCTTTTGATAAGTTTGAGAAAGACTTGGTCCTTGATTTGATTAGGACAAAAATTCCAGAAAAAATAGACGAGAGTGTCTTTGATGACTGAGAATTTTGAGAAGATAAGAGAATACAACATAATTTGGGATTTTGCGGAAAAATACGACTTTATTCCCCAAAAATCCTATCCCATGGACAAGGTCTACAAAAATATGACCAGAGGCTTTATAATCAAGACCTTTGATTTTAAAATCTTAGATTCTTACTTTGACTATCTCAAAGCAGAAAGTCCATTTTTTGAAGACTTTTACCTTATGGCAAATCTTTTGATGGAAGATATGGCCTACAAAACCCTCAAGGAAGAAAATCTAGTTATTGATAAATTAAGAAAAGACTTTGCAAAAATTGCCCTAAAGAAATACCAATTTCACGACCCTAATGATTTAAAAGAGCAAATGGAAAAGGCCTATTATGGGAAAGTTTTAGGAAAGCCAATCACAGAAGGCGCCCTATTTAGAAATATTTACAACGAAGTTTTTTCTATCTATGAACTTGATACCACAAAGCTTATCGAAAAATTAAACAAGGTTTTTAAGACTTATTTTACCTTTGAAAAATCTAGGGAAAATGAATCTCTCCTTAAAGAGATGATTAAGGATAAAAAGCCTAAAGAGTTTAAAAACGATAAAAAAGATTCTAAGGACTATGACTTTTCGGATGAATTTATCAAGGACCAGTTTAACATAGGTTCGGCAGAATTTACCGGAAATATCTATCTAGAAGAAAAAAACAAGGACATGGATAGGCACCTAATCCTTCTAAATGCAGATAAGGAAGGATATCACGGGACCAATGAATTTATAGAAGATTTTTACGGCAAGTCAGTTTTTCCAAAAATGAGGGTCAAGGCTCTTGAAAATAAACTTGCAAAAGGTCTTCATTCTGGCAAAAATCTTTATTTTACCAAGGGAATTTACACAGACAGTCCAAATGCAAAGTTTTATAAGAAAAACAGGGACGAAGTTTATGAGAAAAACAAGGACTATATAGAAAAGAACCTTGCCATTAATAACAGGTCCATAAAAGAGCTTTCGCAGACAATAAAAAATGCGATTTCTAATTATGAGGACTTTTCGGAAGTAAGCAAGGCCTACGGAATTGTTGACTCTACCAAGGCTTGGAAAGCCCAGGTCCTTAAGGACTTTAATATTTTTGACAATATCGAAAACGACGACATTTCAACTTTCAAAGTCGATTTGCTCTTAGATTCTTCTGCGAGCCAGCATAATAGGCAAGAAATTATCGCAAACCAGGCCTACATCATAGAAAATGCCATGGATGAAGTCGGGATTCCAATCAGGGTTATGAGTTTTTCAACCCTAAGAGACCACACTGTTTTTAATATCTTTAGAGATTATAATGAAAAACACAACAACAAAGAGATTTTCAAATATTTTGCATCTGGTTCAAATAGGGACGGTTTTGCTTTCAAAGTCCTAAATGAGCTAATTGATAAAACTAAAGACAATGAAAAACATATTGTGATTATCTTATCTGATGGCAAGCCAAATGACGAAAAGGCGAATATAAATACCATCAAACTTAGGGAAAAAGAGCAATATGTCGGAGAACTTGCCGTAAGAGATACGGCAAAGGAGATTAGAAATATCAAAAACGAAGAAATCTCAGTCCTAGGAGTTTTTACCGGCGAAGATGAGGATATAGAAAATGCCAAACTCATCTACGGATCAGATTTTTGCAGAATAACAAGTCTAGAAAACTTTTCTAAGATAGTTTCGATTTTTATGAAAAATACAATAATGAAAATGTAAAAAGATGGCAACTTAAGTTTTATCTTAAGAGCCATCTTTTTTCTCATTAATATATTTTAATTCACGAGATTCCTCGTCGAGTTCTGCTCTCTCACTTCGTTGCGAGGTGCTCAACCTCTGCATCAGACCTACCAGAGCCGGGCTGGCTGGTTTTCTCTTTCGGAATGACACTAAAAATTAATACCTTGATTTTCTTCTTCTTTTTGCTACTCTTTTTTTATCATCCTTACGAGTAAACTTGTGGTAGACTTGGTTTACCAAATCCATTACTTCAGGAATCCTTGCTAAAAGAATTAAAATCACATAGGCAAGGCCCGCTAAGATTATTGCCCCAAAGATTGAAATCACATGACTTATCCTTACTGACAAGAATCCATAACTTATATGGGCAAGAAAGGCCATTATAGCTGTTGCGATTCCTATTTTTATTAAGGAAACTAGGGCAGTTCTGAATTTGAAAGACCCAAAATTATCCCTAAATTTATAAATCATCATCATAGACCCAATAGCAGTTGAAACTACTGTCGCATAGGCAAGGCCCTTGATGCCAAAAGATTTTATAAAAATAAAGTTAAAGATAATATTCAAAGCCTGCTGGATAACAACTATTATAACCGGAGTCTTGCTATCGCCTACAGCATAAAATCCCCTATCAACCACATCTGTGAGTGACTGAAAGATTACATATGGAGCGTAGGCTGCTAAAAGACTTGCAACTATAAGGGTATCTTCATTTGTAAAGGCGTTTCTTTCAAAAACAAGCTCTATTATTGGGCCTGATAAGACCATCATTCCAACAGCTGCAGGTATTACCAAGCTCATGGTTGTGACAACTGCTGAAGAAATCGAGCTTTTCATCTCTTTTATCTTATTAGCCTGTCCAAGGGATGCAATCTTAGGGAAAATCGCTGTTGTAACAGAAACTGTAATTACCCCCGTAATCAAAGTAAGCATAGTTTTTGAGTAGAATAATTTACTAACTGCTGCCTTACCGAAAAAGTAGGATGCCATAGAGTTATCTGCAATGATTGAAAGTTCTCCAGCTGCTGATGAAACTACTATTGGCACTGCCACAAGCATTAGATTTCTAACATATTTGTTGTGGATGTCTACAATTTTCTTGTGCTCGTAACCCGCATCACGTACAGCCTTTGGAAACAAAATATACTGAAGGACATTACCCAAAAGGGCACCGACAATTAGAAAGTATGGATTGCCAGTTTTTCCTGTTAGAACTGTAAAAATTATTATGACAATATTCATCAAGATTCCAGTAATAGCAGGATCGAAGAAATTGCCCTTTAGGTTTAGATATCCCCTAAAAATCGCTGAATAAAGATAGGCAAAAACTGCAAACATCATTATTCTTGTATAATTTGTCGCAAGGTCCAGCCACTCGCCATCAAGGGATGGGCTTAGGATTTTAGAAAAAGGTCTTGCAAAAACTATACCGAAAATAACTGCTACTAAGCCAAATCGCATCAAGATATTGAAAATATTGGATGTGAATTCTTCTGCGGCTTCCTCGCCCTCTTCGTTTTTCGCCCTGTTATATATAGGTATAAAACCTGAAATAATACCCATTGCCACGAAGTTTGATACAACTACTGGTAGGGTATTTGCTGTTGTGTATATACTTTTTAGATCACCTGCTCCTATATAATAGGCCATTACTCCTTCTCTGACAAAGCCAAAAACCTTGGAGATGATGGTAATTATCATGAGCATCAATGTAGTTTGACCCATAAATTTCCTCTCTTATAAAGACTTTCCTATATTATATCTAAAAAAGGTCGCATTTACAAATATATGGTTTTAGGAATTCCTCCTCCCTTTTATTTGAATTTTCTCATCGGCTATAGAAAGGCTTGATAAGGAGTGGCTTATGAGAATAATAGTCTTATCCTTGCTCTCTTTTTTAATTGATTTTAGGATGCTTGCTTCATTTAGGATATCAAGATTACTTGTTGGCTCGTCAAAAAGCATGAGGTCTGAGTCATGGAGGAAGGCTCTAGCTATACCAATTCTCTGTCTTTCCCCAGCTGATAAGGTCGATCCTAATTCTCCAGCCCTGGTTTCATAACCGTCTTTTAGGGAACTTATAAAATCATGGATAGAAGCTTTTTTTGCCGCCCCTATTATTTCATCATCTGTTGCATCAAGTTTTGCAAGCCTAATATTATCCTTAAGGCTGATATTAAAAATATAGGTGTCTTGGCCAAGAAGACTTTGCATTTTTCTTAATTTTTTGCTAGGAATTTCCTTGATATTTTCGTTATTTATTCTTATCTCTCCCTGGTCTACATCCCAAAATCTCATTAATAGCCTTAGAAGAGTTGATTTTCCAGACCCACTTTTGCCATAGAGCCCAAAAATCTTGCCTTTGTCGAATTTTAAAGAAAAATCTTCGAGAATTTTTTCATTTTCATAGGCAAAGGAAATCTTATCTATTTTTGCAGATTCAAAGGCTTCCTTGTCATAATCTCCCAAAACTTCTCCTACCATTGGCTCTTCTTCCAAAAGTTCTAGGACCCTGTCCCCACTAGCAAGGGTGTGGGATAGGATGTTGCCAAGGTTAGAAAGGGCAACAAAAGGACCGAAGCTTGAAAACATGGCTATGGTTGGAATTATAAATCCCTTTAGATCAACGATATTATTTTTAAAAAGAAATAGGGATAAAAGAAGCATAGCAAAGGAAAATCCTAGAATAAGGCCTCCGATTAGGGCTTCAGAGCCTGCCTTGATTTGATCAAGTTTATTGGCAGTTGACCTTAATTTCCTAGATTTTTTCCTTAGGATAGAAACCTGTCTATCTTTTAGGTCAAATTGCTTAACCTCGTCCATGTTTCTTATAGTCTCAAGGACAAAAGAGTTTAAATCTCCAGTTTTATTCCTAAGGTCAAGTCCCAGACTAGAATTTTTCATGCCAATTACCATTGGGCTTATTAGGCCAATTGCCAGATAGGCAAAAAGGGCTAAGATAGCTTGGTAGATAGAAAAACTTCCTAGAAAGATTTCCATAATAATTAAGTAAGTTATGGCAATTCCGATTGGTGAAATTGTGTGGGCGTAGAAAACTTCTAGCAATTCTATATCCGATGTAATCAGGCTTATGAGGTTGCCCTTGTCCTTGCCAGCTAGTTTTGCTGGGGCGAGACTTCTCATTTTCTTAAAGACAAGGTGTCTAATTTTGGCTAAAATTTTAAAGGCAAGATAGTGGTTGGCGTATTGCTCTATATAGTGGAAAATCCCCCTTAAGATAGCAAAAACCACCATCAGTTTGATTATAAAAATGCTTTTGCCATCGTTTTGAAAATTCGATAAAATCCCGTAGCCTGCAAGGATTGTCACAAAGCTTGCACAAAGGTGGCCAAGGCTGCCTATTATGATGGCTAGGGCCATGACTGGTTTTAACTCTCCAACAAGGCCTATCATATTTTTCATTATAGCAAGGCTAGATCTCCTAGTTTTCATAGCTTACCCCCTTTGCATAAGAACAAAGCTCTTCTTGTTTATCAAAGATATTTTTATAAGACTTAGAATTTTCATATAGGTCAGCGTGGGTGCCGGATTTTTGAATTTTGCCGTCTTCTAAGAAATAAATCCTATCGCTATTAACTAAATTTATTAGCTTATGGGAAATGATTAAAACTGCCTTTTTCTTGGCGAGTTTTTGAATTATGGCCATAATTTTTTCCTCGTTTGGACCGTCAATATTGCTGGTTGCCTCATCAAAAATATACAAAAGTCCATCAAACAAAAAGGCCCTGGCAAGGACGAGTCGCTGTCTTTGACCGCCTGAAAGGTTTGAAGCATTTTCTAAAATCTCTGTATCAAGGCCTGCCTGGTCTTTGAAAAAATCGTATAAATTGACCTTTTTTAATGCTTCTAGCATTTTTTCATCACTAAGGTCTTCTCCTGCAATTTTCAAATTTTCCCTGACGCTTCCCTTAAAGACCTTGCCATCAAAATCCACATTTATTATTTTTTTGTTAAGGCTTTTTGGATCATAAGAATTTTTTTCAAGTCCATTTATAAGGATTTTCCCTCCATAGGAAAGGCCTGGATCCTTGATTAGATTAGCTATTGTAGATTTTCCAGACCCACTTAGGCCGACAAGACTAACAAGTTCTCCTGTTTTTATTCCAAGATTAATTTTATCTAAGATTTGCCTCCCACCATCATAGGAGAAGGCCAAATTATCAAATCTAAGGTCAATTTTTTCTCCTTCTAGACGTTCTCTTCCCAAGTCCCTATCAAGGCTATCGATTAGGGCCATGAGCTTATTTGAAGCAGCAATCCCATTCATGGCTATGTGGAAATATGAGCCGAGCAGTCTTAATGGAAGGAAAAATTCCGCAGCCAAAAGACTTATAAAAACAAGACCAAAAATATTTATGTCTCTCTGGCTAAATTCCACAAGGGCAACCCCGATACCAGCCGCAGCTCCACCGTAGGCAATTATATCCATTACAGATGTTGAATTTAGCTGCATTACGAGTACTCTCATAGTCGCTTTTCTAAATTTTTCGGCAAAGTCATCCATCAAATCTTGCCTATAAGAATCAGCTCCGTAAGATTTTAATTCATTAAGGCCCTCAAGATTTTCTAGAAATATATCAGCAAGGCTCATATAAGATGTCCAATAAGATCCCAAAAGTTTTTTGGCAATTTTTTGGATTAGGATTATAGAAACTGGGATTAGGGGTAGGCAAATTAGAAGGGTGATTGCCGCAGTTTTGCTGATATAGGAAATACAGGCAAAAAGTATTAGGGCTGATGATAGGGAATAGTAAAGTTGTGGTAGATAGGATGTGAAATAAATCTCCAACTGATCAACCCCCTCCACAGCTAATTGCAAAATAGCAGATGTTGGCAATTTTTCCTCAAAGTCTATCCTATCGTCCATGAGTTTTTCAAAGATGATTTTTCTCATTTTTTCCTTAATAAATTTTGTAGAGTGAAAAGAAATTCTTGTTACCATATATTGGCAAAAAAGTTTTATAGCCAAAAATAAAAATCCGTAGAGAATAATTTCAACTAGGGAAATCTCCCCTATCTTTTGTCTAAATACTAAGGAAATAACCTGACTAAATATGCAAACTATTCCAATTTGCATAAAGAGGGACACATAGCGTAAAAGTAAATTTACATACAAATATTTTTTTGATCCCTCAAGCATTGCTAGAAGTTTTTTATTTACCATACTTACCTCATTTTTTATCTAATATTGTTAATAATATATTAATTTTATTTTATCATATGAAATGAAACCATGCAATTGATTTTCAATATCAAGAATATTTCAAATATATCAGAAAACTTAGAAAATTTCGTAGAAAAAAGAGGAGCTTAGAGCTCCCCTATATTATTTATTATTTTTGTAAGGCACTATCGTCTGGTTTGTCTTCTTTTGGAATGTTTGTATTATCAGCTGGTGATTTGAAGATTGATTCTTGTGAGAAGGTCTTAACAGCCTTTCCAGATTTTCTCTCATCAACAACTGTACCAGGTCCACCAACGCAGCCACCTACACAAGCCATACCTTCGATAAGTTTACCATTCATCTTGCCAAGTTTGGCCATTCTTGCAAGTTTCATACAATCGTGAAGACCTTCTGCCTTTTCGATTTCAACCTTAACATCTGGGTCTATTTCGTGGATTCTCTTTTCAACCGCTTGGGCAACACCACCGCTTACTGCGTAGTATCTACCAGTTTCAGA
>CAUPHU010000024.1:0-14464 GCA_963511095.1 uncultured Anaerococcus sp.
TGTTGAGTGTCCAAATTGCCACGAAATGAAGCTACCACACAGAGTTTGCCCATCATGTGGTGAGTATAAAGGCGTAGCAGTAATTGATGAACAATAGTTATTAAAGGAGTTTGTTGCCTAGCAACAGGCTCTTTTTTTGTGTAAAAATGTCTTCTTGCAGTATAATATATTAAATTAGAAGAGGGGTTTTTATGAAAATATTAATAGATACATTCGGAGCAGATGAAGGGGCAAAGGTCCTAGTTGATGGGGCAGTTCTTGCCCTGGCAAAAAAAGAATTTACTCCGGTATTTGTAGGAAATGAAAAAGAAATAGAAAAAATAATTGCTGGAAGGATTAAAGATTACGAAATAATCCATACCGATGAATATATTTCAAACGACGAAGAGCCAGTAAAGGCCATTAGACGCAAGAAAGACTCATCTTTAGTACTTGCCTATAATAAGCTTAAAGAAGAAGGCTATGATGGACTTTTATCTGCAGGATCAACAGGAGCGATTTTAGCAGGTGGTATCTTTATTTCAAAGAGGATAGACGGTATAGATAGGCCATCTCTAGCGGCAGCCCTTCCTACTACAAAGGGCTACACTATGCTTATGGATACAGGTGCTAATATGGATTGTAAGCCTGCCTACCTTGAAGAATTTGCTATCATGGGTAAGGTATTTTTGGAAAATGTTGTCCATATTGATAATCCAAAGATTGGTCTTTTAAATGTGGGTGTAGAAAGCCACAAGGGAAATAAGCTTGCCAAAGAAGCCTATGAATTATTAGAAAACTCAAACCTTAATTTTGTAGGCAATATTGAGGCGAGAGAACTTTTTAATGGCGACGTAAATGTCATAGTGGCTGACGGATTTGCAGGCAATGTTGCAATTAAAGCAGCTGAGGGAGTTATAAGTCTTTTTAAATCTGAAATTAAGAATGTTTTTTATAAGTCATTAAAAAATAAACTAGCAGCCCTTGCAATTAAAGATGACCTAACAAAAGAGCTTGGCAAGTACAGCTCACAAAATATTGGTGGTGTCCCATTACTAGGGGTAAAGTCTTATGTATATAAGGCCCACGGCAATTCAAATGATATTGCTATTTCAAATGCCATACTCGGACTGATTGACTATATTAGTATGGATGTAATTAGTAAAATACAAGGAGAATTAAATGATTAGAGAACAATTATTAAAGCTTGCGGAAGAAAATCTTGATATTGAAACAACCGACCTTGATTTTGAAGGCAAAATTTCTGATATGGATATAGATTCTATAGACCTAGTTGATTTTATAATGGTAATCGAAGAGGAATTTGATATAGAATTTTCAGATGAAGAGCTAGATGAAATCGAAACCCTATCAGATATCGTAAGCCTAATAGAAAGTAAAAACTAATGTCTTTGTCAAAAGATAGACTTGAAAAAATCGAAGAATTTGAAAAAAGTATAGGCTACAGCTTCAATAAAAAGGCATTGATAGATGTAGCCTTTACTCATTCTTCTTTTACAAACGAAGCGAGAATTAAGACAAAATCCAATGAAAGACTTGAGTTTTTGGGCGATGCTGTTCTTGATATGATAGTTAGCGAATACCTATTTAAGCACCATAACCAAAAACCAGAAGGATGGCTTACAAGAACTAGATCAAGGATAGTTTGCACAGATTCATTTGCCAAGGCAAGCGAGAAATTTGATCTGACAAAATATCTAAGATTTGGTATGGGTGAGAAAAAACAAGGCGGCAAGCTTAAAAAGCACGTCAAGGCAGATACCTTTGAGGCAATGTGTGCTGCAATCTATCTTGATTCATCCTATGAAAACTTATTTAACTTTCTAAAAGAAAATTATAGCGAAGAAGTTTTGGAAATTATAAATGACGATTCATTGTTTTTAGACTATAAGACTAGACTTCAAGAATATTATAATTCCAAAAACAAGATGAACCTTGCCTACGAACTAGTTAAAGAAGAAGGACCAGAGCACGATAAGACCTTTACCATGCAAGTTGTTTTAGGCAAAAAAATCCTAGGCCAGGGTACTGGCAAAAACAAAAAGACAGCAGAACAAATGGCAGCCAAGGCTGCGTGTGAGAAGATTAGTCATGACTAATAAGATTATTCCAATTTTTATACCATTTTTGGGCTGCCCACACGACTGTGCCTTTTGCAACCAAGTTAAGATTACAAATTACAGGGATAGGGCAGACGAAGATTCGATAAAAAAGCAAATTGAAGATTATCTATCATACTTTAAGGACAAAGAATCAGAAAAAGAAATTGCCTTTTATGGCGGATCTTTTACAGGTCTTCCAGAAGAGACTATGCTTTCCTATTTAAAGATTGCAAATGACTATAAGAAGAAGGGTATTATTGATATAATCAGACTTTCAACCAGGCCTGATTATATAAATAATTCCATTCTAGAGACCTTAAAAGAATACCATGTGGATACAATCGAACTAGGAATCCAGTCTTTTGACCAAGAAGTCTTAGACGCCAATGAAAGAGGCCATTTGATTTCTGATAGCGAGCTTGCAAGCCGATTAATAAAAGAATACGGCTTTACCCTTGGCCATCAGATAATGCCTGGTTTATATAAGGATAATAAGGAAAAAATTATAAAAACTGCTATAAAATCGGCAAAGATTGGTCCTTCTATAGCAAGGATTTATCCGACCCTTGTGATTAAGGATACCAAGCTTGAAGAACTTCACCAAGCAGGTCTTTACCAGCCTCTAAGCCTTGAAGATGCAGTAGAAATTTCAGCTAATGTCCTTATGATTTACCAATATAAAAATATTAATGTAATAAGAATTGGACTTCAGCCTACAGAAAATATTAACGAGGGCAAGGATGTTGTGGCAGGTCCCTTCCACCCAGCCCTAAGACAACTTGTGGAAGCCTATATTTATAGGCTTTATCTTGAGGATTTGATAAATAAAAATGTCCTCAAAGACGAGATTATTATCCATACCAGCAGCAGAGAGATTTCCCTTATAGCAGGAAATAAAAAGGCGAACAAAAAGTATTTTTACGATAAATATAAGATAAAGATAAACTTTGTCGAAGATAAGGATTTCTATTTAGAAAATGCTGGAAAAAAATATGACCTTGACCTCAAAGCCTTTATCAAGTCATATGTAGAAGAAAAATACGGTGGTGATTTAAATTAGACTAGAATCTATAGACCTCAAAGGATTTAAGTCCTTTGCAGAAAAAACAACAATAAAATTTGATAGTCAAATAACTGCCGTAGTGGGCCCAAATGGATCGGGTAAGTCCAATATTTCTGACGCCGTAAGGTGGGTTTTGGGTGAGCAATCCGTAAAAAGCCTCCGTGGGGCAAATATGAAGGATGTAATCTTTACTGGGGCAAAAAGTGCCATGAATATTGCAGAAGTGACCCTTACCTTTTCTAATGAAGATAAGAAGCTTGATCTAGATTACGATAAGGTTGCAATTACAAGAAGAATCTACAGGTCTGGCGAAAATGAATATAAAATAAATAACAAAAGGGTCAGGCTTAAAGATATTAGGGAATTATTTTTTGATACCGGTGTTGGCAAGGAAGGCTATTCAATAATAGGCCAGGGTAGGATTGACGAAATAATCATGTCCTCTCCTAAGGATAGGAGGGCTATTTTTGAAGAAGCATCGGGGATTTCTAAGCATAAATTTAGGCGTGATGAAGCAAGTAAAAAGCTAGAGTCTGTAAATGATGACTTAGAAATTATTGAAAAAGAATTAGAATATAAGAAAAAAGATTTTAAACTGATTGAAAATTATAAGGATAATTACCTTAAACACAAAAATCTAACAGAAGAGATTAATCAAAAAGCCTATTTTTATCTTAAGAATAAGTCCTATGACCTAATCAAAAGACGCGATAAGATAAATATTGATATCAAGGAATTGGATGAGAAGTTAGCTTCTTTACAATTCCAAAATAAGGAAATATCTGAAAAATTAAGTCCTTTTAAGAAAGAATATAACGAAGAAAAGGAAAAACTTGATAGGCTAATAAATGACCTAAATTCTTATGAAAAAAATATAGAAAAGAACGCTTCAAGCTTAAAGTTAAATGATCAAAAGCTTGATTATGACAAGAAAGATAAGCAAAGGATAGAGGACGTTTTAGAAAATCTTGCCGCAAATCTTAATAAAGAAAGCGAAAATCTTAGAGAAAATGAAGATAAGCTAACTAGCTTAGGACTTTCCATAAAAGATTATGAAAAGGACTTAAGAGATAAAAAAGAACAAAGGCAGGTCTTAGAAGAAGAAATTAATTCTATAAATGCTGAATTAGAAAAAGAGAAAACTTTAGAAGAAGAGATAAAATCAAAGATTTTAGACTACCAAGTTTTTGAAAAATCTAGGGCAATCATAGACGAAAAAAGAAAGAAAGACCTCGAAGAGAAAAGACTTAGGATAGAAAAGCTAGATAGTGAAATTCTCGATCTAAAATCTACTTTCGAAGATTTTTCGGATAAAAAAACTGACCTTCATTCAGAAATTCAAAGCTTAAAGGGCAATATAAAAGAACTGGCAGATGAAATTAGTTTCTTAAACGGAGAACTCGAAAAAGACCAAAATCAGCTTACAAACATAAAGCTTGATATGAAGTCCTTGCTTTCTGATTATAAGATTGAAAAAAATCTCCTAGATAACAACCAAGGTTATTTTTATCCTGTTCAGGATTTTCTAAAGAAAAGCAAGATAAATGGCCTTGCTGGCTTCTACCTAGATACTCTTGCAAACCTGATATCCGTAAAAGAAGGCTATGAAGAAATAATTGATAACCTAATGGGTGCAGGCCTTCAAAATATCGTTACAAAGTCAAAAGAAGATACAAGAGAGCTTATAAATTTTGTAAATAGGGAAAAACTTGGCAGACTCACATTTTTGCCGATTGATTCTATAAATTCTTTCATGAAAGAAAAACCGCAAGAACCAGAAGTTATAGCTATGGCCTATGAACTTGTTGGCTACGACTCGAAATTATCGGGAATAATTGGCCATTTCTTAGGTTCTACTGTAGTTGTAAGAGATATTGACCATGCCATTAGCCTTTCAAAAAAAATTAAGGGCTATAGGATCATAAGTTTAAATCTTGATATCATAAATACCTGGGGATCAATGGTTGCGGGTACAAATAAAAATAAAAAATCCAATACCAATATTCTTAATAGGAAGAAGAAGCTAAATGAATTAGAAAAGTCAATTCAAAAGCTAAATGATAAAAAAATTGAATTAGAAAAATCCATAGATATTTCAAATTCAAACTTATCTAAGAAAAAAGAAGAAATTTTAAAACTAAAAAATTCCTATGAAGAAAAAACTTCTAAGCTCAAGGATTTAATAAATGAAATGGAAAGGCTAAATCTAAAGCTCGAATCCCTAAATCAAAATAGGGAAGAACTTGATAAAAATAAGCTAGACTACGAAGAAGCTGAGTTAGATTTAGACATTGAAAAATTAAAGGCAGAAGAAAAAGACTTAATAGATAAAATTAACGAAAAACTTGAAGTTTTAAATGAAAAAGAAGTTTTGTCTAATAAGCTAAGGGATGATTTGGTAGAGCTTACAAATAAGCTTGAAATTTCAATGAGGGATAAGAGTCTTCTTGAAAACTCCCTTGCAAACACTAAGACAAATATTGAAGATATAAGGTTCAACCAAAATATTCAGACAAAGCTTTTAGATAAAATAAGTAGTGAGATAGATAATTCTATTGCTAAGAGAGATAGTTTCGCAAAATCTATCGAGATTTTCTCTCAAGAAAAAGAAGGCTTAGAGATTCAGATCTCAGAATTAAAGGAAAAACTTAAGGGTAAGGAAGAAGAGAATATCAAGCTGATCGAGGCAAATGAAAGTCTTGAAGAAAGGATAAGAGACCTTGATATGGAGAGGGTCAAATTATCCTATAAGTTTGATTCTGCTAATGAAAATTACAAAAATCTTGAAGACGAAATTAGTCCATATATTACAATGGGACTTGATGATTTGAGGGAGAAGTATAAGGATAGTGACAACACCAATCCTACTAAGGCAAATCTTATAGAAATCCAAAAAAAGATTAATGAAGTTGGATTTTTCACGGATACTGCCCTTGAAGACTTTGATACAATCGACAAAGAGCTTAAGTTTATAAATGAGCAAGTGAAAGATTTGAGAAATTCTAAGGCTGACATAGAAAAAATGATTATAAGGCTTGAAAAGGAAATGAAGGAAGAATTTTCTAAAAACTTTGCCATCATAAATCAAAACTTCACTAAAATATTTAAAATTTTATTTATGGGTGGAGATGCAAGGCTTATTTTAGATAGTGAAGATTTCCTAACAGCAGGTGTTGAAATAGAGGCAAAACCACCAAGCAAGTCGCTTAAGTCGATTTCACTATTATCTGGGGGTGAAAAAGCTCTCACAGCTGTTGCCCTTTTATTTGCAATATTTGAGCAAAATCCAGCCCCATTTTCTATCCTAGATGAGATAGATGCAGCCCTTGACGAATCAAATATCAAAAGATATATAGACTATCTGAAAGGACTTTCTGACAAGACTCAGTTTATAATGATAACTCATAGGCAAACAACCATGCAGCTTGCTGAGAAAATTCACGGTGTCACCATAGATGACGAAGGAATGTCAAAACTTTATTCTATTGGTTTTGAGACAAATTGAATAAATGGCTAAAAATAGTAAAATAATTAGGATAAGAAAGAATAAATTGCGAAATAATTTCTTGGCAAAGCAATTTGCAAAAAAGGAGGAAGTATGGCAATTAGAAATATAAGGATTGATGGAGATCCAATTTTAAGAAAAATATCAAGAGAAGTAGGAGAAGTCAACGACAGAATCAGACTTCTTTTAGACGACATGGCAGAGACCATGTATGAAGCAGAAGGTGTAGGTCTTGCTGCGCCTCAAGTTGGGATTTTAAGAAGGGTAATTGTTGTTGATCCAAGAGACGGAGAAACTGGCCTTGTTAAGCTCGTTAATCCTGAAATAATTGAAAAAGATGGAGAGCAGATAGGTCTAGAGGGTTGTCTTTCTATACCTGAATTTAATGCGACTGTAAAAAGGCCAGAGCATGTGAAAGTAAAATACCTTAACGAAGATGGCGAAGAAAAAATATGGGATGCCCATGGTTTCCCAGCAGTTATCCTATGCCATGAAATCGACCATTTAGATGGGATTTTATTTAAGGATAAGTATATAGAAGAATATAAAGCTAGTGATTTAGTTGAGGCCAATAATGATTAATATATGTTTTATGGGTAATCCAAAGTTTGCTTTGCAGACTTTGGATGTTCTTTATAAGGATGAAAATATAAATTTAAAGCTAGTTGTATCAGGCAAGGATAAGAGAAGGTCTAGGAATAAATTTTCTCCAACTCCTGTTAAAAAATATGCAGAAGATAATAATATCAGAGTAGAAACTCCAGATTCTGTAAATACTGAAGAATTTGTAAAAATGCTTAAGGACCTTGAAATTGACTACATTGTAGTAGTTGCCTTTGGCCAGCTAATCAAGGAGGTTCTTCTTGATAGCTTTAAGGATAAGATAATAAACCTTCATCCATCACTTCTCCCTCTCTATAGGGGAGCAAGCCCAATGCAGTTTACCCTACTAAATGGGGATAAGAAGACTGCTGCGACTGCTATGCTTATAGAAAAGGGAATGGATAGCGGTGATATCTTAGTTTCAAAAGAGATGGAAATAGATCCAAGTGATGACTATTTTGACCTAGAAGAAAAGCTCGGAGCTCTCGGCGCAGAAGCAATTAGAGAGGCTATCTTAAACTACGGTGAAGTTTATAAAAATAGAATAGTTCAAGATGACGACAAGGCGACCTACTGCACAAAAATTGATAAGGAAATGGGAAGGATTGATTGGAATAGGACAAGTGAAGAAATCCTAAATCAAATAAGGGCCTTAGTCTCTTATCCGGTAGCGTTTTTTGATTACAAGGGCCAAAATGCCAAAGTTTATAAGGCAAGCCTAGCAGATAAAAAAGGAAAGCCAGGGGAAATCCTTGCTGCAAATAAAAATGACAAGATAGTAATCGGTACAAGTGATGGGGCAATTAGGGTTGAAACCATCCAATTTCCAGGAAAAAAAGCCATGGATACAGCATCTTTCCTATTAGGAAATGATATTGAAGTAGGCACAATATTAGAAAATGAATGATCTTAATATAATTTTCAAAATCCTAAAGGCTATTATATATGAAGATGAAAAGTCATCTGATATGATAAATAAATACGCAAATGATGCGGACAACCTAGCCTTTGTGGCCAAAAATGTCTATGGGGTCTTAGAAAATAAAATCTATATAGACTACATGATTAGAAAACTTTCTGATATAAGGCTTAAAAAAATCCACGAAAATGTCCTGATAATTTTAGAGATTGGGATTTATAATATTCACTTCTTAGAAACAAAGGACTATGCCACAGTTGACAACTTAGTTGACCTTACAAAAGAGAAAAATAAGAGGTCAGCTGGTTTTGTCAACGCTATTCTAAGAAATTTTATAAGGGATGAGAAGGAAATTTCAACAATTTATGAGACTGATGATATAAAAAGTCTTTCAATCAGGTATTCTTTTCCGGAAGAAATTACACGTTACATCTATGATTTTTATGGAATGGATTATACCAAGGATTACTTAAGAGATGCCAATAGGATAAAAAATATAAGTATAAGGATAAATAAGCTTAAAACAAATAAGACTGACCTTAAAGTTCGCTTAGATAATGAAGGCTATAAGCTCAGGGAGGGGAAAATTTCTGAAAATTCCCTTATAGTAGAAAATCCATCTGGCCTTGCGACAAGTAAAATTTTTAAGGATGGCTATTTTACAATCCAACAAGAATCATCAATGAAGGCTGTAGAAGTTTTAAATCCAGAAAAGGGATCTAAAATCTTAGATCTTTGTGCAGCACCAGGTACTAAAACTACCTACATTGGAGAATGGACAGAAAACGAGTCAGAAATTATCGCAAATGATATTTCGAAAGCGAAAAATGACCTGATTTGTGAAAATATAGAAAGATTAGGTCTTAAAAATATTGCCCTTACAAACTATGATGCTTCAACATTTGTCGAAGAACTTGAAAATAAATTTGATTATGTTTTAGTAGATGCACCTTGTTCAGGTCTTGGAGTAGTAGGAAGAAAGCCTGAAATAAGATATAATAGAGATAAGGAAACGATTGTAAGACTAGCAAAGCTTCAAAAAGATATTCTTAACCAGGCAATAAAATACCTAAAACCAGGCGGAAGTCTAGTTTATTCAACATGCACAATTGGACCCTTAGAAAACAGGGATAATTTCAAATACTTGATGGAAAGAGATGAACTCGAGCATTTAAAGATTGAAAATCAAGATTTCATTGAATACAAGAGCTTTGAAGATATGACTGATGGGTTTTTCATCAGTAAATTTAGGAAGATTAATGATTAGTATAAACGATAAGACAATATTAGAAATTGAAGATTTATTTAAGGAAAAGTCCTATCAAAAATTTAGGGCCAAACAAGTTTTTAGGTCCCTTCATGTAAATAGGATAAACGACTTTGGAGAGATGACTGACTTGCCTTTAAATATGAGGGAAGAATTAAAAAAAGATTTTAAGATTGACGGCTTAAAGGTTCTTAAGACTTTTGAATCTAATGTAGATTCTACAAAAAAATACCTCTTAGAACTTGATGATAAGAATATTGTGGAGGCTGTTTATATGGATTACAATAATAGGTCTACAATCTGTATTTCAAGCCAGGTAGGTTGTAGAATGGGCTGTACTTTTTGTGCATCCACAAAAAAGGGCCTTACAAGAAATATGACCGCTTCAGAATTAATCGAAGAAGTTTATCTCTTAGAAAGACTAAACGGACCAATATCTAATATAGTAATTATGGGAATCGGTGAACCCTTAGATAATTTTGATAACATAATAAAGTTTATCGAGATAATAACAGATCCAAAGGGAAGAAACCTATCCCATAGGTCCATCACCCTTTCTACATCAGGTCTTAGCCCAAAGATTAAAGATCTTGCTGATACTGGTCTTGACGTAAATCTTGCCCTTAGTCTTCACTACGCAGATGATAAGAAAAGGGCCCAGTATATGCCAGTTGCAAAGAGATATTCAATTAAATCTCTAATTGATGCTACAGATTATTATTTTGATAAAACTGGCCGTAGGGTTTCTTTCGAATATGTTGTCATCGATAAGGTAAATAACATGAATGAAGATGTAGAAAATCTTCGCGACCTACTTTTTGGAAAAAATGTTCACATAAATCTAATTCCTTTAAATCCAATAGAGGAATTTGACCATAAGAAGCCAGGGGCAAAAGTTCTTGAAGACTTTAAGGAAAGACTTATTAGACGCGGCCTAAACGCAACAATAAGAAGGTCCATGGGCTCTGATATAGATGCCTCATGCGGCCAACTTAGGAATAATTATGCGAGGTAAGAATGAAATTTAGCACGATAACGAATATAGGCAAAATTAGAAAAGAAAACGAAGACTCATTTTCAAATATTAGCCTAGGAGACTTAGATTTTTTTATTGTCGCTGATGGTATGGGAGGTCATAGCAAGGGAGACCTTGCAAGTAAGCTTGCAGCAAATCTTTTTATAGAATACATAGAAGATGCTGATATTAATTCCTATGACTCCTACACCAATCTTCTAGAAGATGCAATCTTTTTTGCCAACGATGAAATCTATAAATTATCACAAAAAGAAGATGATATCAAGATGGGAACGACTGTAGTTTGCCTTTGCATTGATAACAAAAATAAGGTCTACTACCTAACCCACCTAGGAGATTCTAGGGCCTATATTTACAAAAATAATACTCTAGAGCTTTTAACTCGCGACCATTCTTTGGTAAATGACCTATTAGACAGCGGTTCAATTACCCAAGATGAGGCAGATAATTTTATAAATAAATCTGCTATTACCAGGGCAGTCGGCACAGAAAGTAAGATTGTACCTGAAAGTAAAAGTCTAAAGATGGATGAGGGAGATATAATTCTAATGGTCACCGATGGTTTGACCAATGAATTAAGTGATGAAAAGATAGAGGAAATAGTAAAAGACGCAACAGATCCATACCAAATTTCAACCAGGCTTATAGAAGAAGCTATAAACCACGGCGGTAGGGATAATATCACTGTTACTACAATTTTACTATAAGAAGTTGTTATGGATACGATAATTTTAGATAATAGATATGAACTTATAGAAGAAATTGGCGTAGGAGGCATGGCCAAGGTCTACAAGGCCAAAGATAGGCTTTTGGGTAGGTATGTTGCCATAAAGATTTTAAAAGATCAATTTGCCGAAGATGACGAATTTGCTAAAAAATTTGAAAATGAAGCACAGTCAGCGGCAAGACTTTCCCATATAAATATTGTAAATGTATATGATATTGGAAAAGATATGCTAAATGGTAAGCTAATACAATATATAGTCATGGAATATGTGGAAGGCGAGACCTTAAAAGACTTGATAGACCGAGAAAAGGTCCTAGAAAATCATGATATAATTGATTATTCAACCCAAATCGCCCAAGCTTTAAAATCCGCCCATGATTCTGGGATTGTTCATAGGGATATCAAACCACAAAATATTTTGATTGATAAGTATGGACTTTGTAAGGTAACAGACTTTGGAATTGCAAGGGTATCGTCAAATGCGACAATTACCTACACAAGCTCAATTCTAGGCACTGTCCACTATATTTCTCCAGAGCAAGCCAAGGGTAAGATTGTAGACTTAAAATCTGACCTCTATTCGCTTGGGGCAGTCATGTATGAAATGGCAACAGGTAAGGTGCCTTTTGATGCGGATAATTCTGTAGGAATTGCTGTAATGCACATTCAGGATAAACCAATCCCACCAAGAGAATTAAATCCAAACCTTTCAAAGCACCTCAATTACATCATTATGAAGCTTCTGAAAAAAGACCCAACAGAGAGATTTCAAAATGCGAATGAGCTTATAGAGGCACTTGATGATGAATCTCTAGTCAAGGGAGAGGATAGCTTTGAAGATACAGCAAGGATTCCAATCGTTGTACCAAAAAAAGAAAAAGAAGTCTACCAAGATGAATATGAAGACGAAAGAGAATCAGTTTATGTTTCACCTGGCGAAGAAAAGCCTAAGAAAAAGAAAAAGAAAAATTCAATTAAAATTTGGCCTTTAGCCTTACTTGCTTTTATCCTTGTAGGAGCTGTCTATTTCTTTAATTCTAGGATGAATAAGGACGAAATAGAAGTGCCAACAGTTGTAAATCTCACAGAAGAACAAGCAGTTAGCCAGCTTGAAAGAAGAGGCTTTAGGGCAAATATTTCCAGATACGCAGAAAGTGATGAGTATGAAAAGGGTAAGGTAATGAGCCAGGATCCTGAAGCGTCCACAAGGGCCAAAAAAGGAAGCATAATAAACCTCGTTATATCTTCTGGTAGGGAAGTGGAAGTCCCACAGCTTAAGAATATGAACCTAAGCCAGGCAGAAGAAACCCTCAAGGAGATGGGACTTAAACTTGGAACAACATCAACAGATTATTCAAACACTGTCGAAAAAGATCTTGTAATTAGGCAAGAGCCATCTTCTGGAGCATCTGTCCAATCAGGCACAGAAGTCAACCTAGTAATTTCTGTTGGTAAGGAAGATACCACAGAAAATATCAAAGTAGATAATTACGTAGGTATGGCAGAGCAAGATGCTATAAATTCAGCAAGAAACAGCGGCCTAAGGGTAAGAAATGTTGACTACCAATATTCATCTAATACTGAAAAAGGCCTTGTAATGAGCCAATCTATTGGATCTGGAACAGAAGTTGCGGAAGACTCTGCAATCGACTTTGTAATTTCTTTGGGAGAAGAAGAAAAGCCAAAAGAGCCTAGTCCAAATAGGGAAGTTGAAATAAGGCTAAATGTGGCAAGCGATAAGGAGAACTTCAACGTTAAAATTTATAAGGTAAATAGTAGCGGGGAAAGAAGTGATCTCCTATACAACGATTATCACACAGAAAGCGACCTAAATGAACAAGGCGTCTTGATACTAAGATTTATGTCAACATCAGGAACTAGTGTTGAAGTTCTAGTCGATGACGAATCCTACGGAGTATATCAGGTTAACTAATGATTGCAAAAATAATTAAAAGTCAAAAAGAAATATATTATGTAGATAGCAAAGATAAGGTCTATATGGCCAAGGCTAGGGG
Organism: uncultured Anaerococcus sp.; assembly: GCA_963511095.1. Classification (GTDB taxonomy): domain Bacteria; phylum Bacillota; class Clostridia; order Tissierellales; family Peptoniphilaceae; genus Anaerococcus. The sequence continues at coordinate 13,238 of CAUPHU010000024.1, forward strand.
CAATTTCAGGGTAAGAGATAAAAAGCCCTTGGTCGGAGATAATGTTGAAATAGATATCCTAGAAGATGACAAGGCTTATATCACAAAGCTTCTTCCAAGGAAAAATACAATCAAACGTCCTAATATAGCAAATATTGACCAGCTTTTGGTTTTTGTAACAATAAATGATCCACCACTTAATCTTTTTAACCTTGATAAATACTTGGCCATGTGCGAGTATTTAGATATGGAAGTTGTCATAATCATAAGCAAAATAGACCTTGCAAGTGATGAACAAATAGAAAATCTTGCTGATATTTATAAAAATATTGGCTATGAAATTCTTCTAATTGATAACTATAAGGATTTTCCAAGAGAGAAGGTTAAGGAAATCCTAAAAGGGAAAACTTCTGCTGTATCAGGTGCATCAGGCGTTGGCAAATCAACTTTTTTGTCAAACCTAATTGACAGGGAAATTGAAATAGGATCTATAAGTGAAAAATCAAAAAGAGGGAAAAATACCACCCGTCACACAGAAATATTTAAGCTGAGTGAGGATACTTTCCTCTTTGATACACCTGGTTTTGATTCCTTTGACCTAGATTTTTTAGAAGATGAAAATGAACTTAAAAATACCTTCGTTGAATTTAGGGACAGGGACTGCAAGTTTAAGGATTGCAACCACATCAATGAACCTGATTGCAGGGTCAAGGAAGATTTGGAAAATGGCAAAATTTCAGAATCAAGATATAAAAATTATATCCAGTTATTTGAAGAACTAAAACAAAGGAGACTAAACAAATGGTAAGATTATCGCCATCAATATTATCAGCAAATTTCGCAAATTTACAAGGAGATTTGGATAAGACTAAGGATACTGGTCTAGAAATGATCCATATAGATGTCATGGATGGGATATTCGTACCAAATATTTCCTTTGGTTTCAAGGTGATTTCTGATATAAGGGATAAAAATGATTATTTCTTTGATACCCACCTTATGATTGAAGAACCAATTAGGTATATAGAGGAGTTCAAAAAGGCAGGATGTGACAGGATTACCGTCCAATATGAGGCTTGTAAGGACCTAGGTGCAACACTTAAAGCTATTAGGGATCTCGGCATGGAAGTGGGCTTGACATCTAAACCTGAAACAGATCCTAAGCTTCTTTTAGATTATTTTGATCAAATCGATTTGATTTTGGTAATGAGTGTAAGACCTGGTTTTGGCGGGCAAAAATTTATGCCG
>CAUPHU010000025.1:0-14091 GCA_963511095.1 uncultured Anaerococcus sp.
CATCCCATCATACCTAGTAGAAGAAGGCGATGTAATCGAAGTTAGAGAAAAATCTAGATCAACTAGCCTATTTAAGACAATCAAAGAAGTAAATGCTTCATTTGGTGTAGTTGAATGGTTAGATAGCGATATAGAAAACCTAAAGGTAAAAGTAGAAAAGTTCCCAACAAGAGAAGAAATAGACATTCCAGTTGAAGAACGTATGATAGTAGAGTTCTACTCTAAGTAGGATTAACAAATAGTTAGAACTAAGGAGCTACCATGATCGATAAAATAGAAACTAATATAGAAATATTGGATATAAACGAAGAAGACCATTACGGCAAATTCGCCCTATATCCACTTGAGCGAGGATATGGTACAACCATTGGAAACAGCATGAGAAGGGTGCTCTTATCATCCCTACCTGGTTCTAGCGTCTCAAAAATACTAATCGATGGAGTACTTCATGAATTTTCTATAATTGATGGAGTAGTTGAAGACGTTCCAGAAATTATACTAAACATCAAAGGTCTAAATGTAAAAAAACACACAGACGAAGATGTAACCTTATTTCTAGAAATAGAAGGACCAAAGATAGTAACAGCCAAAGACATAAAAGAAGATGCCTTAGTTGAAATAGCCAATCCAGACCACTATATAGCAACAGTCAACGACAAATCTAAGCTACTTATAGCAATGGATGTCACAAATGGAAACGGCTACAGGATATCTGAAGATAACAAAGACGACAAAGATCCTATAGGAACTATCGCTATAGACTCATCCTTCACCCCAGTAGAAAAAGTCAACTTCACAGTTGAAAACACAAGGGTAGGAGAATCAACTGACTATGATAAGCTAATCATAGAAGTATGGACAAATGGAACAGTAACACCACAAGAAGCCCTAGCAGAAGGATCATCAATCCTAATAGACAACTTCTCATTCTTCAAAGAACTACCAGGCAAGGAGTTCCCACCAGAAGAAGTCGAAATTGAAATCGAAGAAGAAGATGATGTAGACGAAGGCCTAGAAAGAACAATCGAAGAACTAGACCTATCACTAAGATCATTTAACTGTCTAAAAAGAGCAGGCTATAACACAGTGGCAGATATAATACAAGTTCCAGAATCAGAACTAAAGACAATCAAAAACTTCGGTAAAAAATCACTAGCAGAAGTAATAGATAAAATCCATGAACTTGGATTTTCCCTAAAAGATGAATAGGAGGAAATATGGCAGGCAAAAGAAAACTTGGTAGAAGAACAGACCATAGAAATGCTATGCTTAGAAACCTAGTAGGTTCATTACTTGAACACGGTAGAATTGAAACTACAGTAACAAGAGCCAAAGAAACTCAAAAAATGGCTGAAAAAATGATCACATTAGGAAAGAAAAACACACTTCACACAAGAAGACAAGCAGCAAGCTATCTATATAAGCCAGAACTTGTACAAAAACTATTTTCTGAAATCGCTCCAGAATACGAAGACAGAAATGGTGGATACACAAGAGTACTAAAACTAGGACCAAGAAGAGGCGACGGCTCAGAACGTGCTATAATCGAACTAGTTTAAGCAAAAAGCCCATTTTCGCGGCTATGGGCTTCTAAGTTTATTTAGATTATAATTTAAATAAAGACCACTCTCAAAATGAGGGTGGTTTTTCTTTTGCACAAAATTAGATATTGTTTATAAATAATCAATTATATTTAAAAGTAGATTTAAAATTATCACTCAAATTTTAACTTTATTTATATTTTCTGAAAGTAGAGTCAAATTGAGTTGAAAATGGCTCAAAATGCTTATTTGGATTTGTATTTTATTTATTTTTTTCGGTAAGGTAATAAAAATTTATTTAAGGAGTTATAATATGAAAGAAAGAAAAATAAAATATGGACTTAGAAAACTCTCGGTGGGGTTGGTATCCTGCATACTAGGATTTAGCCTTGTAGGAGGCATAGGCATATCACATGCAGAGGAAGTAGAGGTAGATCCATCCTATAGCATAGCTTGGAAGAATGATAATAGTCCTAAGAAGCTAGACCAATATGAAGAAAAACTTAAAGACACCAAATTTAAGGCAAAATACACACTTGAGTATGAATATGTCGATAAAGATGGTAACAAAGGTACTATCAGAGATAAGGAATTTGTAGAAAATGAATTTACAGTTGGTACTCCGCAAAAATTTGAGGCAGACCTTGAAGGAGTAACTGAAAGACTTAAAAAAGAAAATCCAAATATCGAAAAGGTCACAGGAGTATTTGATCTCCACCTACCACTATATGGAAATGACAACAACCCTTATTGGGGCAAAGCCAAGGGCGGAAGCGGCCTTGCTAAGACTAATGTTGTCCTAGAACAAAATATGAATACCCATGTAAAATACGAAAAAGACCCTAACGCTATAATCCTTGAGGAAGATGAAGGAAAAATTAACCTTGAATATAGGGTAAATAAAGTAAAAGATGTCGAGAAAACTGTCCTTACATCTAATGATAGCAAAGCTATTTCAGGAAAAGATAAATTTGAAGATGGTAAGGAGAAATACCTAGCCCAAACTGACAGAAGAATAGCTTATGCCACAGAAAACAACTCTTTGGGTATGTTCTCAGAATTTACTGGCAAATATGAAACTCTAGAATTTGAAGTATCAAGCTTAGGAATAGATGATGAGGAATCAAGAAAAGAAGAGCAAAACAAGTACTATAATATCACTATAGAAGGCGACGACCTAGAGGGTTGGACAGTTAAACTTGGGTCTAAACTAAAAGATAAGACTGAAACTAAGGAAAGAGAAGAAAAATTTACCATTAAAGAAATCTATGACGATAGCCTTGATGAAGGGGTAAGAATTGTAGAAAAAAATGGTGAAAATGGTCTAGTTAAAGATACAATCAGGACTATTTTCTTAAAAGGTGAAAATGGCAAGGAAGAAACTGTTAAGGTAGATACAACTAGCGAAAAGATTAAAGAAATAGTTGAGCAAATAGTAAGAATTGGTACAAAGAGGAAAACCCCAGATACTCCAATTATCCCGGGCAATCCAGATACAGAAATTCCTGAAGAATCTCCTAAGCTTACAAAAGAGGAAGAAGACGAGCTTCAAAAGCTTATCGAAGAATTGCTTGAGGAGATAAATAAGGAAGATAGTACTCCTGATAGCAAAGAAGATGTAGAAAAACCAATAGAAAAAGAGGAAGACAAGGCTAAGGAAAAGGAAGAAACAAAAGAGATTGTCAAAGAAGAAAAGAAAGAAAAAATGGCAAATCCTACTAGGAAAAAAGCTCAGATGCAAAATCCGGTTAGGACTAAAGCTGATCAAAAAGGATCTAAAAATGCAAAGACTGGTGTGACAGGAAGTGCATTAGTAGGAGCCATTGGTCTATCTTCAATTGTAGCAAGACTTGGTCTTAGAAAAAAGAATGACTAAATAATAATCTTATAATAATCTTATAATAATCTTATAATAATCTTATAATAATCTCTTTAAAAAATGCCCCTTGTGGGGTATTTTTTATTTCTTTGCATAAAATTCAACTCCTATTTTTTTGCTAAATCCCTTATTTAAGACAATTTTAATTTTCTAGTCTAACTCTTTAACTGAATAAATGAAAGATATTTTTATAAGTATACACTATTACAGTATTCATTTTCAGATGTATCAGCATAAAGTGCTAAAAACAAGGGAAATAAGAAAAAAATTAGAAATATAAAAACGAATAATAATACAAAAATAAAAGGGAAATTCTGGCTAAAACGCATATTTTCAATAAAATATAGGGTTTTTATAATAAAACTTGCATAATATTCTATTTTAAATTATAATAAATCCTATAACATTGAAAGGAGTTATTATGGAAAAATTTAAATCTAAGCTTTTATCTATAGTCTTAGCATTTATTTTAGTCCTATCTAACCTTGCACCAGCTTATGCTGATAGCAATGATAGGCTTGTAAGTGACAATAAAAGTATTATAGAAAAGCTAACAAGAGAAAACCCGGACCTTAAAGATCTAAATAATAATTTATTAGAATTTTATGAAAAAGTCGGTAAAGATAGCAAGGTAAGGGTTGCTGTTGAACTTAATGACAAGCCTATACTTGATAGTGCTTTAAGCTCAGGAAGGAGTGTCAAAGACCTATCATCTAGAGAAATTAATTCTATGTCATCTAGGCTTGAATCAAAGCAAAATGAAGTTAAAAGTATTATACATAAGAATAATATTGCTACTTTCGAAAATGATGGAAACGAAGTAAGAGCAAACTTTTCATTTACTACAATTTTTAATGGTTTCTCAACTTATGTTAGGGCAAGCGACCTTAAGAAATTAAGTGAAATTAAAGAAATCAAAAATGTATATCTTGTAAATGAGTATAAGAGACCAGATGATGTGGTTGTCAATATGAACTCATCAAATGGTATGGTCTTTGCCCCAGAAAGCTGGTCTTTAGGCTATAAAGGGGAAGGGATGCTTGTTTCTGTCATTGACAGCGGCTATGATATTAGCCACAAAGATTTCAATATTACAGATAATAGCAAGGCTGTTCTTAGTGAACAAAGTGTAAATAAGCTTATTACCAGCCTTGGACTTAAGGGTAAGTATTATACTCCAAAATTCCCATATGCTTATAACTACTATGATAACTCTGATAAGATTAAGAGTGAAACAAGCAACCACGGCCAGCACGTGGCAGGAACAATTGCAGCAAATGGCGAGATAAAGGGTGTGGCACCTGAAGCACAGCTATTAGGAATGAAGGTCTTCTCAGATGATCCCTTATATGCAACAACATTTTCCGATGTTTATGCAAAGGCGATTGATGATTCTATAAAGCTTGGAGCTGATGCAATCAATATGTCTCTAGGTTCTACTGCTGGTAGTTATTACTATGGCTCGCTTGAAGATAAGGCTTTAGAAAGAGCGAGACAAGCAGGTATACTAGTAACAATATCTGCAGGTAATGAACATACTTTTGTAGATGGAGCGGCAAACTTTAGAGATTTGATTAGCGGAAATATTCCACTTCCATTTGCGAAAAACCCTGACACAGGAGTTTTGGGTTCTCCATCTATTTATAACGGAGATATCTCAATTGCTTCTGTAAACAATGTGAAGTTCCAAAAAAGGATTATGGAATATAAAATTGGGGAAGAAAACTTCCAAGCACAAATATCACCAGCAAGTGGTGCACCAAATCCATGGGACGTATTTAAAGAAGACCTTGATGGGTCTGAAATAGTATATATAAATAAAGACAACAAGGGCCAAGACTCGAAGGCTCCTGGAGATGCGGCATCTGTCGCAAACCATGATGTAAGTGGCAAGCTAGTCCTTGTAGAACGTGGCAACACATTCACAGACACAATTGTCAACGTACAAAATGCGGGAGCTAAGGGTCTAATCATATATAATAACGAAAGAAAAGACGCAGAAGACCTTATAAACATGGCAGGTGGAGATCTTGCAAAGATTCCAATGCTAATGATTGGTAGGTCACACGGACTAAAGATAATTGAAAACCTTGATAAGGTTAAATTATCTTTCCCAGATAAGCTAATAGCTTTTGATAATCCAAAAGGCAAGCTTTTATCAGATTTCTCTTCTTGGGGAACTACACCTGAGCTACAAATAAAGCCAGAATTATCAACTCCAGGTGGAAATATCTATTCTACAGACAATGACAATGGCTATGTAGACATGAGCGGTACTTCAATGGCGGCACCACACGCTGCAGGAGGTTCTGCACTTGTAAGCCAAAGAATTTACAAAGATAAGGCCTTATTTGGCGAGTTAAGCAAAAATGAAGTAGGTAAACTTGCAAAGATTCTTCTTATGAATACTGCAAGACCTTATACAAATGAAAATGGTGACTTTTATCTTGTAAGACAACAAGGTGCAGGTCTAATGGACCTAGAAAGTGCCTTAAGCACTGATACTTATGTTGTAGAGAAAAATAGCGGCGAAGCTAAAGTAGAACTTGGTTCTCTTGATTCAGGCAAAATCACCATGGACTTCGTATTATACAACAAGTCAAACAAGACAAGAAAATTTGAAGTAGAAGCCTTCGCCCTTACAGATGCTAGAGCAAAGGCGGGCGACTATGAATACAGCCTAGAAGCTTCAAAGACAATTGAAAACTTCGATGCATTTACAACAAGCAAGGTCCTAGTACCAGCTAGGGGCAAAAAAGAAGTAAGGGTAACAATTGACCTTAAAAAAGCAATTGAAAAGGGAGAGCTTACAGAAAATAGCTTTATAGAAGGTTTTGTCAAGTTTAAGTCACTAGATAATAAAAACGACCTATCTCTTCCTTACCTAGGATTTTATGGAGATTGGGAAGGACTAAATGTACTTGACCAGCCATATTCAAACCTAAATGACAATGACCCAACAAACGACCCATATTTTGGACTAACAAGACTATTTTATGCAGAAGATGGCAAAATAAAATACCAAACACCTACAATGACACCAGCCTACATCAATCCTAATTACAAGGGTGCGGGCAACTCTGGAGTAATCCTAAGATTTACCCCACTAAGAAACTATGACAGAATAGAATTCTCAATTACAGATGAAAATGGCAAAGTCTTAGAAAACTTAGGAACAACAAAAGGCGGCAGAAAGGTCACAAGGATGGGCCAAGGCGATGAGCCATTTGACTTAGCCAAAGAAGGATATTGGGACGGTAAGATAAATGGCAAGCCTTTAGAAGTTGGTAGAAGAGTATTCTACACAGCCAAAGCCTACTTCAAGAAAAACTCTAAGCCACAAGTTCTAAAATTTGAAGTGATGGCAGACGATACCTATCCTTTAGTAAAAGATGTGAATGGTGAGTTTAGAGATAGAAGGACAGTTGCTACATCAAGTGATCCTTATTACAAAGAAATACAAGGAGCAGATGTAAAATTAACCTATGATAAAGAAAATAAGAAGATTGTCTTTGAAGCAAAAGATACTATATCAGGAGTTAATACTGTTTTAATAGCAAATCCTCAAAGTTTAAATACTGATAATAAGCAGATCAAAATCTGGGAGGGTGAAGAACAGCTAAAAGGAATTAGAAAGCTAGTCGATGAAGAAAATGGAATATATGAATATACAATAGAAATTCCTGAAAAAGGTTATGATAACAATATTCTGAATGTACAAGTTATCGATAAAGCTGAAAATATAATAACCGGTGCGGTTATCAGAGATGAAATAGAAGCAAAACCTGATGAATCTAATCAAACAAAGATATATTCATTTAACGAAAATACCAGAATATTAAGACTGTTTGTAAAACCAGGTTCTTCAGTATTCTTGGCACCATTTATAGGCGGATCAGATAATCCAAGCATTGATTTCTTCAACTTAGAAGCTTTTGATGATGATGATAATGATGGAATAATAGATGCTAAACTAAGTAAAAAATATAAGGCTATGGAAGTATTCAGTCTTATAAATAATGGAGCAAGTATTAGGTATGTACTTCCTGTAGAAAGTGATATGTCTGTACCACTAGCTCCTATACTAGACCCACTTTCAATAAGTGATAATGGTATTCTAATTAAAGGTATGGCTTATGAAGCTAAGATGACAGTATTAGCATACCAGGGCGAAAAACTATTAGGTCAAGCTGAATCAGACGATGATGGTCTTTTTGAATTAAAGCTAGATAAATCTGTAGATCAAACAAAAGAAATTTCAGTCATAGCAAGAAGAAACCCTAATGGATTGGAATCATTGCCAGTTGTAGCAAAACAAACTGATATAAAAGCTCCTTCTGTGGATGGTAACAAACTACTAATCGAGCAAGAGGAAATTAAGGGAGATGCTCAACTAGCCTTTGCTGATGTAATCTTTGAAAAAGAAATTAAAGAGTCTCAACAAAAAGAAGAATTTGCAAGAATCAAGTCCCAAGCTAATGGAAGGTTTATTCTAAGCGATGTAAACTTTTCATCAAATAATCTAAAAATTGGCGATAAGGTATTTATTCACACTGAAAAAGCCGGATTAAAATCAGCTGAAACAGTAATTGAAATTACAGAAGGTGAAGATGTACAAAAGCCAAGTGGTGAACTTACAATGTATATAAGACAGCCAGGACTATTAGAAGGATACAAGGGAAAAGTAGATTTTGATATAACAATGTTTGGTTGGGATAATGTTGATAGGGTCAGCTTTGCTGATAAAGATTTAGCAGTAACCAGCAAAAATTATCAAAGAGTAATAAATCCTAAAACAAATCAAGAAGTGTATTACGGAAAAGCTTTCAATGTAAAGGCAAGTCTTGATCTTGAGGAAGGTTATTATGATCTACCAATAACAGCTCACGATGATAAAAACAATAAGTCATTCTCACTAACTAGAAGGTTCTGGGTTGACAAGACTAAACCAGAATTAGACCTAATATCTGAATATAGGCAAGAAGAAAATGACCTTGATGGCGTAAAAGAATACACAATCCACACAAATGATAGTAGTGTAAATTTAAACTTCAATTACAGGGATAATTCTCCATCAGTTTCTCTTTATAGGGGACTTGTAAAACTTCACACAGCAGATGTGACAGGTTCGACAGGATTTGCCTTCGAAAAATCTGAAGGATCTTACAACGAAATTATCCACCTAGATAAAAATGTAAGTGAAGCTTCTTATGAATATAAGCTTTTAGACGTCGCAAACAACGAAGAGACTATTAAGGTTAAAATTATAAGAGAAAAGGCTGAAGCTACTAAAGATGTAGAAAGCAAGCTGCCAAGAATTGAAGCATCAAATATAAATGCTTATGTGGGAGATAAGGTTGACCTACTAAGTGGTGTGATAGCAATAAACCACAAGGGTGAAGATATTACAGATAGAGTGAAGGCAGAGCCAGAAACAATCGATACAAGCAAGCCTGGAACTTATAAGGTTAAATACACAGTTACAGACACAGATGGAAACTTTACCGAATTATTAGTTGATGTAAAAGTCCTTCCTAGGGAAAATGACCTAGTAGATAAAAAAGACCTTGTAGATGCTATAAATAAGGCAGAAGCTCTTGATAAGAGCCTATATAGCAAGGGATCTTACTCTAGATTAGAAGAAGCTCTTAAAGAAGGAAAGCTACTTGTAAAATCAATTTCTCTAACAGAAGAAGAAGTAAGAGAGTCCGCTGACAGAATTAATAAGGCAATAGATGGATTGGTAGACATATCTAAGCTAAGCCAAAACCTAGACTTTGCTAAAGATATATTAGAATATGAAAAAGATACCTATACAGAAGAATCTTTTGACAAGCTAAAAGAAGCTTATGATAAAGCTGCGGCTCTTCTTTCAAATGAAGACCCATCTTCTAGGGATGTCCTAAGGGCAAATGCTAGACTAAGCCAAGCAATTAGAAACCTAGCCTACAAAGAAGAAGTAGACTACCAAGACTTAAGCGAAGTATACGAAAAGATAAATGATCTTTTTGAAAACCTAGATAGGGAAAATTACACAGAAGAATCTCTAAAGAACTTAGAAGAAGCACTAGCTAAGGCAAAAGAAGCTTTAGAAAAACAAGAGCTTAGCCAAGAAGAAGTTGATAAGCTTAAGAGCGAATTACTTGAAAGCTATGAAGCTTTAGAAGAAATTAAAAAGCAAGAAGTCGACAAAGAAGCCCTTAAAATCTTGTACGACCAAGTGGTAGATAAGGACCTAAGTGGCTTTACCCAAGAAAGTGCGGATAAATTCTTAGAAGCTCTTGAAGCTGCAAGACTTGTCCTAGAAAGCGAAGAAATCAGCCAAGATGAGGTTGATAAGGCAAGAAATGACCTTGACGAAGCTTTAAATAACTTAGAAGAAATCAAGGTAGATAAGGCAGGACTTGAAGCCCTTATAAAGGCTTATAAGGACATCGAAGCTCGTAAATATACAGCAGAATCTTACAATGCCTTTGTAGATGTTTATAACAAGGCAGTTGCAGTATTAGGAGATGATGAAGCTAGCCAGGAAGATGTAGATAAGGTATCAGAAGAATTAGAAAAAGCCTTTGATAATCTCGTGATGAAAGTTGAAGTAAACAAGGACCTACTTGTTGAAACAATCAAAGAAGCAGAAAAAGCTCTAGAAGAAACTGATATGACTGACAAAGGCAAGGAAGATTTGGAAAAAGCAATCGAAGCTGCCAAAAAAGTACTTGATGATGCTGACCTAAGCCAAGAGATGGTAAACCAAGCTATAGCAGACCTAAGAAGTGAAATGGATAGGGTTCTTAATGAAGAAGCTGACCCATGGAAAATCTTAGAAGATCTTGTAGAAAAGGCTAGTAAGCGTGCTGATGATACAAGCAAGACTATCCAAGAAAGAAGACTTATAAAGAATAAAGTTAGGTCTGCCAAGATCCTCCTAAGAAGGAAAAAAGCAAGCTTAGATAAAGTTCAAGAAAAGATAAAAGACTTAAGAGAAGTTATAGAAAGTATGGAATAAGAAATGGCAAAAGAATAGGAGTTTTTCTATTCTTTTGCTTTAATTAGAAAAGGGAAAAGAGGAATAATGAAAAAGCAAAAAGGAAAACTATTAGTAGGCTCACTTGCCCTAGCCTTGGGACTTTCTGTCCTAGGCCCAAATGAGGCCTTTGCCCAGGAAGAAAATACTCAAATAGAGATAGCAGCCCAAGAAGCTAAGATAGATGAATTAAAGGACAATGTGGAAACGGCTCAAAAAGAATTGGACCAAGCGGAAAAAAATCTAGCAGAAGCTAAGCAAACAAAAGAAGAAAAAGACTTAGAATATGAAGATGCTATAGATTCATACGAAGATGCTGAAGCAGACAGAGATGCGGCAAAAGCTGAACTTATAAAGGCTCAGGAAGAAAAACTCCAAAAGCAAGAAGAAGTCATAGAAATCCTCGATGTCACTGAAAAAGTCGAGAAAGCTTCTGAAAATGTAGAAAAAGCAAAGGCTGATGTAGAAAAAGCTGAATCTGAAAAAGTAAGGGCAGAAGAAGCCCAAAAGCAAGCGGAAGATGAGAAAGCAAAAGCAGAAGAAAATCTTAAAACCGCCCAAAATTATCTAGCAGAATTTGAAAAGGATTATAATTCAATGAAAGAGGAGGTTGACGGAGCAAGGGCAGATAAAGAAGCCGCTGATCAAGAAGTAGCAGACCTTGAAAAAAATAAGGAAGAAAAAGAAAAAACTGAGATAGAAAAACCTCAAGGACCATCTGAAAAAGACCTTGCTAGTAAAGAAGAAGAAAAAAACCAAGCTAGCGAGGCTCTAAAAGAAGCTAAAAATAAAGATACAGAGCTTGAAGAAGCGATTGCCACAAATGACCAAGAGATAGAACAAATTGGAAAAGATCTTGTAGAGATGGATAAAGAAATTGAAGATTTGTGGGAGTTAGCTGAAGATGACGAAGAGGCTTTTGATAAGGCTATAGCTCTTGAAGATGAGGAAAAAGAACTTAAGAAATCGCTAGAAGAAAAAAAGGCAAAATCTCAAACCTTAAAAGATGAGGCTAGCAAAAATAAAGAGCAAATAGAAATCTTAGAAAAAGAATTCTCTGCAAAAGAATCTGCCTTTGCAACAGAAAAGGCAAAATCTGAAAGTTTAGATATACTTGATGATGAAAACCTAAATAAGGAAGACCTTCAAAAATCTATAGAAGACCTAAATGCTAAGGTAGAAGAAGCAGTAAGCGCTATAGCTGTGGAAGAAGAGAAAAAGAAAAAAGCAGAAGAAGCCCTTCCTAGATTAGTAGAAGATTTAAAAGCTCAAAAGTTAATTCTAGATAAACAAATAAAAAGATTAGAAGAAGCTCCAAATGCATCTTTAGATACAAAAATATCTTACCAGGAATGGATAGACCAAGCCCAAGCAGCCTATGATAAGGCAGAAAAAGCCCTAAATGATAAAAAAGCAGAATTAAAGGCTGCTGAAGAAGAAATAGATAGACTTAATAGCGAAAAATCAAAGACCGAAGCCCAAGCAGCTGGCCTAAGCTCTGTAAAAGACAACCTAGATAAGAAAGATAAGCTGGCAGAAGAACTCAAACAATTAGAAGAAGACCTAAATGCAGCTAAGAAAAACCAAGAAGAACAAAAAGAAATTCTAGAAGACGTTGAGGAACTTTTGGCTGGAAGTGAGGCTGATTTACAAGACTCTATAGATGAACTGTCCGAATTTGAAGAAAAATATGAAGGCGCTAAGGAAAAGGCAGAAACCGCTCAAAAAGCCCTAGATCAAGCTAAAAAAGCTCTAGAAGAAGGACAAGCAAAACTTGCTCAAGCAGAAAAAGACCTAGAATATGCAAGCAAAATCGACATGGAAGCTTATAAAAAGGCTAAGGAAGCTGTCAAAGCTGCTAAAGAAGAAGTAGAAGCTAAGAAAGCTGCACTAGAAGCAAAAGAAGATGAATACGATAAAAAGAAATCAGCACTTGTAGATGCGAAAATTGCAAGAGATGATGCAGAAGATTATGTCAATGAAAAAAGACGAGATGTAGATGAGGCAAGAGCAAAGCTTGACGCAAGCAAAGAGGCCCTAGCTGATGCTGAAGCTAAGGAAAAAGCAGAGCTTGAAAGTAAGCTAAAAGAAAGTCAGGCCAAGGCTAAAAAATTAGAAGAAGATCTTGACGAAGAAAAAGAAAATAATAAAAAATTAGAAGAAAAAACTAAGAATTTAGAAGAAAAAGTAGAAGAACTAGAAAATAAACTAGCTGACCTTGATGCTTCAAATAAAGAAGAAGTTGCAAAACTTAAGGCAGAGAAAGAAAAATTAGAAAAAGAAAATTCTGATCTTAAGGAAGAAGTAGGGGCTGCTAATCAAAAAATAAAATCTTTAGAAGATGCTCTTGAAGCCGAAAAAGAAAAGGCTAAAAAACTAGAAGAAGCAGTTCTTTCAGCAGAAAATTCTAAAGAAGCCCTCGAGTTACAATTAAAAGAAAGCCAAGAGAAAGTTCAAAAGCTTGAAAAAGAATTAGAAACACAAAAAGAAAAAGTAAAAGGCTTAGAAGCCAAAGTAAAAGAATTAGAAGCTAAGCTTGAAAAGGCAAAAAAAGATGTAAGCAAAGGTCTTGATAAAAAAGAAGGTGGAAATGAGGATAACAAGCCTTCAAACAATGATGAATCTAAAAATAAAGATGTAGATTCAAAGGGAAATCCTAAATCAAATGAAAATCTGGATACTAAAAAAGAAAAAGGAGTAAAGGAAAAAGAAAACGAAGAATCAGAAGGATCCTATGATATCTTTGAAAGCTTAGAGTTAAATGATTATTTTTACGAAGAATCTTCTGCCTATGGTAAGGACCTCCTAAGCCAAGAAGATCCAAGCTTAGAAAATAGTGAAAGCTCCGTTAGAGATTCAAGCTCAAATGCTTACAAAGAAAGAGGAGAGAAGGAAGCTAGGGTTGATGGACAAGATGTAAAAGAAAATGACAAGGATAAAAAATCTGACCTACTACCAAGTAGAAGAAAAAGAGGAGAAAAATCCACTAAGTCATCTAATCCAAAAACAGGGGTGGCTGATATGTCTACAGTCCTAGCTCTCGGCCTATCTTCAATGGTAGCAAGCCTTGGTCTTAGAAAAAAAGAAGATTAGAAATATTTCTTTTTCCTTATTAATTTTTTATTTTTCAGGCTCTAGTGGTTTTTCTAGGTCTTCGTTTTTGAAGAAGTCTGTGTCTTCATCGGCGTTGCTTTGGAAGGTGCCGAATATTGAAACGTAGTCCTTGCCTTCTATGGTGTAGGTGACTTCGAATTGGAGGTATTCCATAAAGATTGTTTCGTATTGGACTCCGTATCTTTTTGTTGCGTAGGTGTAGGTTTTTTCATAATCATTAGTAAGTTCACCTTTTATATGGCGTGTTCTTGTTGGGTCCTTGTAATCACTCGCATGGGCGGTTATTTCTATATGAGTATTTTCTGGTTCGACGATTTTTCCGTCTTTGTAGAAAGTAATGTAGATTTTATTGTCCTCTAATAGAGAGATACAAGGTATGTCGCCTTCTACCCTCCCATCTACGTCGTCTTCGATATTGTCGATTTTGTCTTGGTCAAAAGTATCAAATTCCTCTTTGGTGTAGGTCCTTATGATTGGTTTTCTTTCGTCATTTGAGATTTTTGCTTCTATTTTTACCCCACCTGCTTCCATAT
>CAUPHU010000026.1:0-14016 GCA_963511095.1 uncultured Anaerococcus sp.
TATAAAGAAGGCTTATGATTTTGGAGTTATTCACCATGATGGGCAAAAAAGAAATAGTGGGGAAGATTACTTTATTCATCCAATCGCCGTGGCAACTAACCTATCAAACATGAAGCTTGATGATGAGACTATTTGTGCAGGTCTAATGCACGATGTTTTAGAAGATACTGATGTTACTCGCGAAGAGATGCAAGCTGAATTTGGTGAAGAAATAACCTTTTTAGTTGATGGTGTAACCAAACTTAAAAATTTAAATTATACTTCTAGGGAAGAAAAGCAGGCAGAAAACATTAGAAAAATGGTTATGGCCATGGCTAATGATGTAAGAGTTGTACTTATAAAGCTTGCAGACAGGCTTCACAATATGAGGACCTTAGAATATATGACTAGGGAAAAGCAGCTTCAAAAAGCAAATGAAACTATAGAAATATATGTGCCTCTTGCTCACAGGCTTGGTATATATTCTTTGAAATGGGAACTTGAAGATTTGTGTTTTAGGTATCAAGAACCTGAGAAATACTACGAACTTGCTGAAATGGTAAGTGTTAAAAGACGTGAAAGGGAAAATTATATCAATGAAATAATTGATAGGATTACGAAGTCTTTAGAAAATACCAATATAGATTTTGAAATATCTGGCAGACCTAAATCCCTATATTCCATCAATAAAAAGATGGAGAGAAATAATATAGCCTTTGAAGAAATATATGATCTTACCGCTATAAGGGTGATTGTAGATACAATTGCTGAATGTTATGCTGTTTTAGGCAAGGTTCACTCCCTTTGGAGACCAATTCCAAATAGAATTAAAGACTATATTGGCCAACCAAAACCAAATGGCTATAGGTCTTTACACACAACAGTATTTGGTGATGACTCAAAACCATTTGAAGTACAAATAAGAACTAGGCAAATGCATAGGGAATGTGAGTTTGGTGTTGCAGCCCACTGGAGATATAAGGAAAATAAAACTAGTAAGTCAGAATTTGATGATGCCATGAGCTTCTTAAGGCAAATTGTAGAATGGCAACAAGAGGGCGGAAAAGAAGTTAATACCGAGGAATTCATGGAGACTCTAAAGACTGATTTCTTTTCAAGAGAAATATATGTCTATTCTCCAGCCGGTGAAGTTTATCCATTGCCAATGAATTCTTGTGCTATAGATTTTGCTTACAAAATCCATACAGAAGTTGGAAATGCCTGTGTTGGAGCAAAGGTTAACGGAAGGATGGTTCCAATAACCCAACCTCTAAAGACAGGGGACTTGGTAGAAATAATTACTAGCAAGAATTCTCAAGGACCAAGCAGAGACTGGCTTAATATCGTAAAAAGCAACCAAGCAAAATCAAAAATCAAACAATTTTTCAAACGTTTTGACAAAGATGAAAACATTGAAATAGGTAAATTGTCGGTAGCAAAAGAGCTTAAAAAATATAAGCAAAGCTATAGGTCCTTACTAAAAGAAGAATGGCTAGAACAAATTGCCTCAGATCTTGGCTTTCCAACAGAAGATGAGATGTATGCATCTGTTGGTTATGGAAAAACAACAGCAGAGCAAGTTAGCCAAAAGTTAATTAGGTTTGATAAGGAAGAAATAAAGAAAAAAGAGCTTGAAAAACCTCTTGAAAATATAAATAACAAAGAGATAAATACTCAAGTAACCAATGAAATAAGAGTTTCTGACCTTGATGTGGATGTTGAAGTTAAGTTTGCTAAGTGTTGTACACCTGTACCAGGAGATCCAAGCATTGGCTTTATAACAAAGGGTAATGGTATATCGGTCCATGTAAAATCATGTCCAAACATAATTAATTCTAAATCTCCTGAGCGTTTAATAGATGTATATTGGCAAAACCTATCTACAGATAAGTTCCCAGTTAAAATTCAGATTATATCTGTAAATAGTCCAGCAATTTTGTATGAAGTATCAAAGATGCTATCAACATTTGATGTAAATATTTTAAGCATCAACGCTAGGACAGATAGTGATTCAGGAATTATGGATTTGGTTATTGAGGTTAAGAGCACTAAGCAGTTAGATGATGTTATTAGAAAACTTAAGACAATAAAAACTGTCGCAAATGTATTTAGGGTGAAAAATTAATGAGAGCAATTATTCAAAAAGTAACTAGTGCAAGTGTAAAGGTTGACAAAGAACTTATATCTGAGATACAAGACGGATATATGATTTTGCTTGCAGTAAAAGAAACTGATACAGATGAAGATTTAGAATATATAAAAAGAAAAATTACTAATCTAAGAATATTTGAAGATGAAGAAGGCAAGATGAATCTTAGTCTAAAAGATACTGACGGCGAGATTCTACTCGTAAGTCAGTTTACCCTTTATGGTGATGCTAGAAAGGGTAATAGGCCATCATTTACAATGTCCGCAGGACTTCAAAAGGCTAATGATTATTACGAAAGAGTTAAGGATGAACTTATTAGCGAAGGCTTTAAAGTTAGTACTGGGGTATTTCAAGCCCATATGGAAGTAGCTCTTGTAAACGATGGACCAGTTACAATTATTCTTGATAGTGAAAGGATTTTTTAATGGAAATTAATAAGTTTACTTTGGGACCTGTCATGACAAACACCTTTGTTGTTCATGAAAATGGTAAAGGCTTTATTGTGGATTGTCCATACCCGTCAAGTATTCTTGATAAGTTTATAGAAGACAATAAAATAAAAATAGAATTTATTATATTAACTCACACACACTTTGATCATGTAAGTGGTTTGAAATACTATAAAGACAAGTTTGGAGTTGATGTATACGCTTCAGAAGATGCTAAGGACTTGGCAGAAGACAAAAATTTCAACCTAGGCTACCATATTAGTAACCTAGAAGTTCCAATTGATCATTACCTTAAGGATGGAGAAGTTTTTAGCAAATACAATATAAAAGCAATAAAAACACCAGGTCATACAATTGATTCTATGTCTTTTGTAATTGGTGATGATGTTTTTACAGGTGATACATTATTTAAGCTATCAGTTGGAAGAACAGATTTTCCTGGTGGATCTTTTGAAGAGATTAGAGATTCTATTTTAAATAAACTTGGAAAGCTTGATAGAAATAGCAATATTTATCCAGGTCACAATGAAAATACAACTTTAGGATTTGAGTTAGATAATAATCCATTTTTACAATAATGGGAGGAAATATGGAATTTAAGAGAACACACATGTGTGGTAGCCTAAGAGAAAGTAATCTAGGCGAAGAAGTGGTATTAATGGGATGGGTTGCAAAGAAGCGTAACCTAGGTTCTTTAGTTTTTATAGACTTAAGAGATAAAACTGGAATAAGTCAAATAGTGATTAGAGAAGAAGATAGCGAAAATTACGAAAAGGCTCGTGGGATATCTGCTGAGTACGTAGTTGAAGTTAAGGGAATAGTTTTCGAAAGGGAAAGCAAAAATCCGGACATTCCAACAGGAGATATAGAGATAATTGCTGATAAGATAAATATACTTGATAAGGCAAAAACTCCACCAATCTATATTAAGGATGACGATGATGTAAGTGAAAATCTAAGATTAAAATATAGATACCTCGATATGAGAAAACCTTCAGTGCAAAGAAATCTTAAACTACGTTCTGATATAGTAAGAACTATGAGAGAATATTTCTATGAAAATGACTTTACTGAAGTTGAAACACCTTTCCTAACAAAACCTACACCAGAAGGTGCAAGAGATTACTTAGTTCCATCAAGAATTAATGAAGGTAAGTTTTATGCTCTACCACAATCTCCACAATTATTAAAGCAAATTCTTATGATAGGCTCTCTTGATAGGTATTTCCAAGTTGTTAAATGCTTCAGAGACGAAGATTTAAGAGCAAATAGGCAGCCAGAATTTACCCAACTTGACTTAGAAATGAGCTTTTCTAACCAAGATGATGTAATTGCCATGAACGAAGGACTTTTAAAAGTACTTTTTGATACCTATACAGATTATGATTTAAAACTTCCTATCAACAGAATGGATTATAGTGAAGCAATGGAATCGTACGGATCTGATAAACCTGACTTAAGATATGGCTATAAGATTCAAAACGTATCTGATCTTTTTGTTGACAGTGAATTTAAAGTATTTTCTGACAATACTTCTGATGGAAAATCTGTAAGAGCTATAAACTTTACTGGTCTAGAGGAAGAATATTCAAGAAAAAAACTAGATAAGCTAACTGATTTTGTTAAAGACTATGGTTTAAAAGGTCTATCTTACATCAAATTTAATGAAAGTATGCAATCATCTATTAAGAAATTCTTAACAGATGAGATAATAGAAGGCCTAAAGGAAAAATTAGATGCAAAAGAAGGAGATTTAATTTTCCTTGCAGCTGATAAAGATAGGACTGTTCTTGAAGCCTTGGGTGCCCTTAGGGTTAAGATTGCAAAAGAAAATAATTTATTTGAAAAGGAATATGCCCTAACATGGGTTGTTAACTTCCCAATGTTTGAATACAGTGAAGAAGAAGACAGGTATGTCGCTCAGCACCATCCATTTACAATGCCAAATGAAGAAGACATCGACCTACTTCTGACAGAACCGGAAAAAGTAAGAACTCAAGCCTACGACATTGTAATTAATGGAGATGAAATGGGTGGAGGATCAGTTAGAATTAATAATTCTGACCTACAAAGAAAAGTCTTCGAAGCTCTTAAATTAACTGATGAAGATATTAAAAATAAATTTGGTTTCTTTATAGAAGCCTTACAATACGGAACACCTCCACATGCTGGCCTTGCATATGGTCTTGACAGGCTCTTAATGCTCTTTGCTAAAACAGATAATATCAAGGATATTATTGCTTTCCCAAAGACCCAGTCAGCCACATGTCCACTTACAGAAGCACCAGCGATTGTAGATGATAAGGCACTTGAGGAACTTAATATAAAATTGAGGTGATAGATAAATGACAATGACTAAAGAAGGTTTAGTCCTTGAAAATAATAGAGGGAATTTAAAAATAATGGTGGACCGCAATAGTGCTTGTGGCTCATGCTCTGCAAGCGGGTCTTGTGCTGAAAGAAAAACTACAGTTATAGAAATATTCTCAGCAGAAAATATTAATAAGGGAGACAGGGTAGTTTTAGAAAGTGATGCGGACAAGATAAACAAAATTTCCGCCATAGTGTATATAATTCCGGTTATCCTTGTAATGATGGGGGCTCTTCTTCCTAGCTACTTACTTAAAGGTACTGGATATGACACAAATCTTATAAGCCTTGGAGCAGTTGTTCTTATGCTTCTTTTATCAGTTTTATTCATCAGAAAACTTGATAAAAATTCTGATAAAGAAAAGCTTATGAGAGTGAGAAGAGTGAATTAATTTAAAATGATATTTTAAAAATATCAGATATGGAGAGAAAATATGGCTTTACCAATTGTAACACTAGTAGGTAGGACCAATGTAGGAAAATCTACCTTGTTCAACCGTCTAGTAGGAAAAAGAAAATCAATAACAGAAGATATATCTGGAGTGACTAGAGACAGGATAGTTGATAAGGCTGAATGGCAAAATAATGAGTTTTTATTGGTTGATACGGGTGGAATTGATATCTCAAGTAAAGATATGATGAATCTTGAAATAAGGGGTCAAGTAGAAAAGGCCCTTCTAGAAACCGATCTAATCTTATTTGTAGTTGATGGTAAGGAGGGAATTAATCCTCATGACGTTGATATAGCAAATGAAATTAGAAAATACAACAAGCCAATAATAATCGTAGCCAATAAAGTTGATAACATGCAAATGCCAGATGATTTATACGATTTTTATTCATTTGGTTTTGATAATTTAATTATGATTTCTGCTGAACAAGCTAAAGGCCTCGGAGACCTATTAGATGCAGTTGTTTCTTATATAGATTTTTCAAAATATGAAGGTCTGGAAGATGAAACAAGGATTGCTATAATCGGTAAACCAAATGCTGGCAAATCTTCTCTTGTAAACCTACTTCTTAATGAGAATAGAATGATAGTCACAGACGTGGCTGGTACGACAAGAGATGCAGTTGATAGCTACTGGAAATACAATGATCATAATTATGTCTTAATTGATACAGCAGGACTTAGAAGGAAATCAAAAGTAAAAGAAAATGTTGAATATTACGCCAATCAAAGAACTTTTGATGCAGTAGATAGTGCAGATATTTGTTTATTCTTAATAGATGCGACAGTAGGCGTAACAGAACAAGATGCCAAAATTGCAGGCTATGCTCACAATAACAAAAAAGCAATGATAATTGCTGTAAATAAGTGGGACTTAGTTGAAAAAGATACTTATACAATGGCAAATATGGAAAAAGATATAAGAAATACCTTATCTTTTGCGCTTTACGCACCAATTGTATTTATATCTGTTAAGGAAAATAAGAGGATTGATAGCCTGCTTGAAATGATAGAAGTAGTCGATAATAACTACAGAATGAGAATTAAAACTGGTGTTTTAAATAATATATTACAAGATGCTATGTTATTAAATCAACCGCCGCAAGATAAGGGTAAGAGGCTTAAAATTTATTATATGAGCCAAGTTGGAACTTGCCCACCTAAGTTCATGTTATCTATTAATGATAGAGAACTGTTACATTTCTCGTATACCAGATATCTTGAAAACCAAATCAGACAAAACTACTCTCTAATAGGAGTTCCATTCAGTTTTGTGTTTAAGGAACGTGGAGACAAAAAATGAAGTATCTAATTGTCGCTTTAATATCATACCTATTAGGGAGTTTACCAGCTGGATATTTTGTAGGTAAGTTGGTCTTTAAAAAAGATATAAGATCAATGGGATCTGGTAATATAGGAACCACTAACGCTCTTAGAAATTTCGGCAAAAAGGCAGGTCTAGCTACATTTGCTTTTGACTTTATAAAGGGAATGCTTGCCTGCCTTATAGGAAATAAAATCATAGGTGAAAATGGTATGTATACTGCTATGTTCTTTGTTGTTATAGGCCATATGTATAGCTTCTTGCTTAATTTCAAAGCAGGTAAGGGAATAGCTACTATTTTTGGAGCCCTTGTATATATAAAGCCGACTTTTGCCTTGATATTATTTTTAGTTTTCCTAACAGTATTCCTAATATCAAGAATAGTTTCTTTATCTTCAATAAGCGTAAGCGTCCTAGCAATTATAGCCAGTGTATATAAATATGGTTTGACACTATTCAGTATAACCTTATCATGTCTAGCTTTATTAATTATCATAAAGCATAGGGACAATATAAAAAGGCTTATGAATGGTCAAGAAAAGAAGATGTTTTAGGAGATATTATGACAATTTCTATTTTAGGGGCTGGTTCATGGTCAACTGCTATAGCAGAACTTTTGGCTGAAAAAGAAGAAGTTTTAATATATGCTAGAGATCAAAAATTAGCAGATTCTATAAATGAAAACCATGTAAATAACAAGTATTTTCCAAAAATTATCTTAAGTGAAAATATTAAGGCAACAAGTGATATAAAAAAAATATTTGAAAATAATTATATAATAAATGGAATCCCTACTCAACAAGTTAGGAATGTACTAAGAAAGTCTAATAATTTTTTAAAAGATAATCATGTAATAATTAATCTCTCAAAAGGGCTTGAACTAGGCAGTCATAAAAGAATATCTGAAATATTTAAAGAATACAACGAGAATATTTCTTATGTTGTCTTAACAGGTCCATCCCATGCTGAAGAAGTAATATTAAAAATGCCTACAACAGTCGTAAGTGCGTGCCTTGATAGAAAATTAGCTGAGGAAGTGCAGCAACTATTTGTAAGAGATTACTTCAGGGTTTATTCTTCAACAGACATTATTGGTGCTGAGCTAGGTGGCGCAATCAAAAATATCTTGGCATTTGGTATAGGAATGGCATCAGGACTTGGATATGGAGATAATGCAAAAGCAGCACTTATTACAAGAGGAATTCATGAAATGAGTAAATTTGCTAT
Organism: uncultured Anaerococcus sp.; assembly: GCA_963511095.1. Taxonomy (GTDB): domain Bacteria; phylum Bacillota; class Clostridia; order Tissierellales; family Peptoniphilaceae; genus Anaerococcus. The sequence continues at coordinate 7,950 of CAUPHU010000026.1, forward strand.
GGCTTTTGGTGCAGAATTTAAAACAATAAATGGCCTTTGTGGTGTAGGCGACTTAATTGTAACTGCAACTAGCGAACACTCTAGAAACAATAGGGCCGGAAGACTTATAGGCAAGGGTTATAGCATTGACGAAGTAAATGAAAAGATTAATATGGTAGTTGAAGGAATCCCAACTACTAAATCTGTATATGAGCTTGCAAAATCTAAAAATATAGAATTACCGATCACAAACGAAATTTATAAAGTCCTTTTTGAGAATAAAGATTGTAGCGAATCGGTTAATGATTTGATGATGAGAGATATAAAAAGTGAGTTTTAAATTTTTACTTTATAAACAATTTAGTATATAATGATAGTAGATAAAACTAGCAAAGGATGATAAAAATGTTTGAAAAATTTAAAGAATTCATAGGTATCGATGTTAATTATGATGATTACGTTGATTATAAAATGTATTATGATGACGATGATATAGAAGAAGAAGGTGCTAGAAAAAGAACAACCTACAGTGACTTATTCGATGATGAAGAAAAAGATAGTACTTATACAAATAATTCATATAATTCAAGTAAGTCTATTAAATCAACTTATTCTGATAATTATTCTTTAAAGAATAGCTTTAGTTCAGAAAATGTTGGAGATAATGTTGTTAGCATCAATAATAGTAGCTTTTCTAGGAGTAGCAATATGAGAATATCAATACAAGAGCCTTTAGATTATGATAATGATGGCCCAGTAGTTATAGATGAAATACTTAAAAATAGAGTAGTAGTTTTAAATCTTGAAATGGTTGATAATGATCTTAGGATGAGATTATTTGACTTTGTAAGTGGGGCAGTTTTTGCTCTTAAGGGTAATATGAGAAAAGTAACAAAGGGAATCTTTGTAATAACTCCAAATGGCGTTGAAATTGATTCTTATGTTGCAGACCAAATTTCAGATGGAAATTACAACCAACTATAGATCGATTAATTTCGATCTTTTGTTTTTATGGCATTAGAATACAATTTAGATCATATAAGAGATAAACAGAAGAAAACAAACATCAAAAAAGCCTTATCTATTTTAGAAAAGGCTTTTTATCAGAAAATAGAAACCATAAGTTTCTTCTTAGATTCCTTTGAGCAAAAAACTTTAGAAGAAATAGCAAATAAAAACTCAATTGATATTACATTTATTGGTGGAAATAATAGGTCTGAAAGAAAAATTTTTGTAGCAAATTACTATTACCTACCTTTATATGAGGCAAATTATATAAGTGTATTAGAATTTGATAGTGAAAATATTAGCCATCCTGATGTATTAGGAGCCCTATTACATTTAGGAATAGATAGAAATTCTATTGGTGATATATCCATTTTGGATGGAAAAGTTGAATTTGCAATAGAAAAAGATATAGCGAATTTTGTTGAATTTAATCTTACAAAAATAAAAAATGAATCTGTAAAGCTGAGAGAAAAAGAAGATGCGTCCCTTGAGCTTGTTAAACCATCTTTTGAAGAATATACTGGTTTTGTTTCAAGTCTTAGGATAGATAATATTGTAAGCCTAATTGGGTCAACCTCAAGAACAAAAGCCAAAGAGATCGTAAAATCAGGCTTTGTGAAAGTTGACTTCCAAATTATAGAGGATTCCTCTTTTCAAATTTCGGAAAATTCTAATATTTCAATAAGAAGAATGGGCAGATTTATATTTGATTCCATAGATGGTTTTAGCAAAAAGGGAAATTATCACATTAGTTATAGGAAAGTAAAATGATATATATATTAATAATATTTCTTGGCCTGGTTTTAGACAGGCTAACAAAGATATATGCAACTAATAATTTTATAGAACACCCAATAGAAGGTCCAATTATAAACCTTACTTATTTAGAAAATAGGGGAGCTGCCTTCGGTATACTTCAAGATAAGAGGATTTTTTTCTTACTAATTACAGTAGCAATTGTTTTCTATTTACTTTATCATTTCTATAAAACTTATAGGACGAATCCTAGAATATTAAATGTTGCTCTTGCAATGATAATTTCAGGAGCCTTAGGCAACTTCTACGATAGGCTTGTAAATGGATTTGTAGTGGATTTTATTGAGTTTTCATTTATAAGCTTCCCAGTGTTTAATATAGCAGATATATTTGTTACCCTTGGTTGTGCTTTAATGATAATTTATATACTTTTCATCCATGAAGATAAATAATAAATGGGACCTTATTCTAAAAGACGAATTTAAAAAAGAATATTTTATAAAAATGATGAGTTTTTTGGATAAGGAATATGAAGAAAAAAATATATTCCCGAGAAAAGATGAAATTTTTAGGGCCTTAGAACTTTCAGATTTTGATGACACTAAGGTTGTTATACTTGGTCAAGATCCATACTATAATTATGGCCAAGCAGAAGGCTTATCTTTTTCTGTAAAGACAGGTGTAAAGCTGCCACCATCTTTAAAAAATATATATAAAGAACTTGAAAATGATATGGGAATTAAAACCTCTGATAATGGTTCCTTAGTTTCTCGGGCTAAGCAAGGAGTTTTGCTTCTAAATGCAAGTCTTACTGTGGAAGAAAAAAATCCAAATTCCCATAGTAAAATTGGTTGGCAAATTTTTACTGATCAAATTATCTCAGCTCTAAACCTAAGAGAAGATCCCCTTATCTTTATATTATGGGGGAATTTTGCAAGATCTAAGAAGATTTTGATAACAAATCCAAATCACCTAATAATAGAATCAGCCCATCCATCACCTTTATCGGCAAGGAGAGGTTTTTTTGGGTCAAAGCCATTCTCTAGGACAAATATATTTTTAAAAGAACAAAATATAAATGAAAAACTAAGGAAAATAGAGAATCAATAGTGATTCTCTATTATTTTTTTTAAAAGATTGAGTAAATTTTTATAATTATATAAATTTTCTTCCCTAATTATCAGCAAATTTTCATTAATATCTATATTTGATTCATTTCTTATAGAAAAATTATTAATAGCCACATAACCTGTTATGTCTTCATCAAATCTACCAAATAATACATGGATATTTAATTTAATCTTATTGTCTTCAACATGTAACTGATAATTTTTTTCTGCAACGTAAAAGTCATCTAAGATTTTATCTGATTTAAATTCAAAATTACCGATATCCTTATTTATATTTGCATTATTTAAATAAATTTGACCTAATTTTGTATCAATGCTGAGTTTTTTCTTGTATATGTCCTCAATACCTGAAAGAGCAAGGGTTGCTATTAAATCATTTTCGTTATGCTTAAGGATAGGGTAGGGATTTTCTCTTTTATTTAGGTCATCGCTAAGTTTGCTAACCACTTTATAACGGCTGGGATCTTCTCTTTCAATACCAATTAACTTTTCAATGTCAATAAGTTTCATGGATTCATACGAAAAAAATTTAGAATTAGACTTGATTATCTTATATATATCCAAACTATCATCAGGAAAAACAGGGAAAAGCTTATGGTCAATTAATCTAGCATTTAAAAATCTAACATCAAATATATCTCCGTTAAAGCTAATTAATCTTTTACCTGCAATTTCCCTTAAGTAAATTTCTAAAAGTCTTATTTCTTCGCTATCGTCTTCTGCAAAATACTGGTGAAGATAGGTTTTATTATTTTTATTTTTTACAAGCCCCAGAAGGACAAGTTTGTCCCTTGTAAAATCAAGTCCTGTAGTTTCTATATCTAAAACTAAGTCTTTTTTATTTAATTTATTATTCTCTAGTCTTTTTTTTATACTAATCATAATAGAATTATACTATAAATATCTATTTGATAACTATAAATAAGCATTATATAAAGAATTCTTGTAATCTTTATAAGCTCTAATATAATGATATAATCAAGGAGAATTTATGATATACTTAGATAATGCTGCGACAACAAAGATGAGCGATAAGGCTCTTGAGGCATATATAGATGTTTGTAAAAACAAGTTTGCAAACCCAAGCGCTCTTCACTCCTTTGGAATGGATGCAGAAAATTTAATTAAAGATACAAAAAAATATTTGGCAGGTGTCATATCTGCAAATGAGTCAGAAATATTTTTTACAAAATCAGCTACAGAATCAAATAATATTGCAATAAAATCTTTTGATGGAGATGCGATTACAAGTAAGATTGAACATCCGTCAGTTTATAAAAGCTTTAAAAATAGCTATTTTGATAAGGTAATATATGTAGAAAATGATAGGTATGGATTTATTGATGAAGATGATTTAAAAAATAAGTTGTCTAATAAGGTAAATTTCGTATCCTTTATTTATGTTAATAATGAAACTGGAACTATACAAAATGTCAAAAAGCTTTCTAGAATTATAAAAGATTTTAAAAAGGATATTGTAATCCATATCGACGCAACCCAAGCTTTGGGAAAAATAACATGTGATGTAAGTGAACTTGGAGTTGATATAATGAGTTTTTCTGCCCATAAATTCCATGGGCCTAAACAACTTGGCGGATTATATATCAGAAAGAATATTCAAGCAAAGATAAAACCTCTACTTGATGGGGGATATCAAGAAATTATTTCTTCAGGAACTAATAATCCACCAGCTATATATGCCACTGGAATTGCCTTAAAAGAGCAAATAGAATCGAAAGAGTATACTTATATAAAATCTCTAAATACTTATCTTAGAGAACTTATAGTTAAAAATATTAAGGATTTTTATATAATTTCACCTGAAGAGTCTGTTTCTCCATATATTCTGGATGTTGCTTTTTCAAATATAAAATCGGAAGTATTGCTTCATATGTTAGAAGAAGAAGAAATATATGTATCAAGTGGATCTGCATGCTCAAAAGGCGAAGAAAGCAGGATACTTAATGCTTTAAAAGTTGATAAAAAATATATAGATGGAGCCATAAGATTTTCTTTTTCAAAAGATATAAGTAAGGAAGATTTAGATTTCACTGTTGAAGTATTAAAAAGAAGTATTGAAATGATTAGGATGGTTATATAATGGAATGGATGATAGCTGTTAGCTTTGGAGAAATTTTCCTAAAAGGTAAGAATAGGCATGTCTTCTACAAGGCAGCAATTAACAATATAAAACGAAATTTAAGAGGCATTGAATATGAAGGAATGTATTCAGAATCCTCAAAACTTTATATTAAAGCAGATAAAAAAGATTTTGAACTAATTAAAAATAATGTACTTAAGGTCTTTGGTATTTCTTACGTTTCCTATGTTATAAAGACAAATAAAAATATTGATGATATATATAAAGCTTGTAAGGAAGATTTGGAGGAATATTTTTCTGATAAAAATTATAGCTTCAAAGTAGAATCTAAGAGAACTGACAAGAGTTTCAAATATAAGTCACCTGAGCTTTCTGCAAAAATAGGTGGTTTTATCTTAAGAGACTTCTCAAACCTAAAAGTTGATGTCCACAATCCTGACTTTAAGGTATTTATCGATGTTAAGGATAATGTATATGTTTATTCTAAGAGGTTTAAAGGGCTAGGTGGCCTTCCTATAGGCTCATCAGGAAATGGTCTACTATTGCTATCAGGAGGTATAGATTCACCTGTAGCAGGCTTCATGGTTGCTAAAAGAGGAATGAAATTAGATTGCATTCACTTCCACTCATATCCTTTCACATCAAAAAGAGCCTTACAAAAAGCGGTTGACCTGGCAGAGATTATGTCAGCCTATACAGGTAAAATGAAAATATATTCTGTAAACTTAGCTAATATTTATAAGGCTATAAATCAAAACTGTGATAGGAGGGAGACTACTATCTTATCTAGAAGATTTATGATGAGGATAGCAAATAAAATAGCAGAAAAAAATTCATATCAAGCTCTAGTAACAGGTGAATCATTAGGCCAAGTTGCAAGTCAAACAATAGAATCTGTATCAGTAATAAATGATTCATCTGAGATTCCTATTCTAAGGCCACTTATTGCAATGGATAAGAAAGATATTATTGATGTATCGCTAAAAATGGGTTCTTATGATAAATCTATTGAACCTTATGATGATTGCTGTTCTATATTTGCTCCAGATAATCCAGTCACAAAGCCAAAGCTAAAATATATAAAAATGAGCGA
>CAUPHU010000027.1:0-13831 GCA_963511095.1 uncultured Anaerococcus sp.
GGGGAACTAGCGGTGCCTTGTAACCTGCAATCCGCTACAGCAGGGTTTAATTCCCAATGGAGGTCTTTTGGAAAGTTAAAAGACTAGTATAGCTAGTGTTGATTGATAGATCTTACGCAATATAAGACTGTGAACCATGTCAGGAGGGGAACCTAGCAGCATTAAGCAGATCCTTATGTGTGCCGTAAGGCAACCTATCATGAGTTAGATATACTAGACCCTATAATTGTCCAATTGCTCAATATTGGGTGTGCTTACATATTAAATGCTTATGCATTTGCTCCAAGTTTTTACTTGGAGTTTTTTTGTATTCAAAAATATTTTTATGTTATAATAAAATAAGACTAAAAACTAAGGAGATAAAATTGATTGGAAAAAATTTCGCCAAACTTTTTAATAGACCAACATCAAATCTTATGATACCAGCAAGTCAAGTAGCAGTCGTAAATGAAAATGATTCTCTCCTCCATGCCATCCTTGTCTTATCAACGTCTGGTTATCAAATAATACCAGTTGTTGATGATAATAATTGTATTAGGGGACTCATTTCTATACCAGCTATAGTTAGAAATTTTGAAAATTTATCTATTTTTAATGAAGATGAACTTGCAGGTCATAAGGTTAAAGAAGCCATGAACCAAGTTGTGCCAATTTTATTTGATAATTATGAACTAGAGGATGTAATATCACTTTTGATTGATAATAACTTTGTCTGTATAACACTAAAAAACGGCTATTTTCTTGGTATTATCCCTAGAAAAATTGTCTTAGAAAGATTTACCCAAGTAGCTCACAACATTGAAAACGAATATAAACTTATAAAAAAATAACAAGGCCAAATTAACTAAACCCCTAAATTCCAATTAGATTTAGGGGTTCATTTTTCCTTGTTATTTTTCTTATTTTTTTATTTTGAATATTGCAGAACCGAAGGCTTCTATATGAATTTCTTCATTTCTTTCTATTTTTCCATTTATATTGCCAGTTCCCTTATATTTCAAATCATTAGTATTCAGAACTTCTTCCAAATCATAAGGACTTCTTATCTTATATTCGATATCAGTGAAGTTAACAAGCACTAAGTATTTTTCATTTTTATAAATTCTTTGGTAAGCATAGATGCTATAACCATCAACATCAAGCAAATTAATTTCTGAATCATCTTTGCTTAGGGCCTTAGATTTTAAAAATAAAGCTGTTAGGTCTTTATAATAAGTATTAAAACTTAAATCATCAAAATCTTCTATATTAAAATTGTTATAAATAGAAAAAGTCCTAAGATCTGCTAGTTCATCACCCATAAACATAATTTTAGATGACTTAAGTGTCAATAAAAATGTGAAAAGTGTTCTTAATTGGTCAAGCTTTTTGTCATCAGAATACATCTTCATAGCAAGGTTAGCTTCGTTTAGGATGCTATCAACATAAGAAAATCCAAAGATTTTTTTGTCGCTTCCGTTTTGAATTAAGTTTCTAATATATTTCTGGTAAGGGGCTCTATTTATTGGTTCTTTTTGGAAAACTTCTACAATTTTTCTAAATTCACTATCAAAAACAAAATCATATCCTAACTCAAAGTCTTCAAAAACTCCATTAAAGCCTGCTAAAGAATAAGACTTATTAGTTTTAATTAATTGGTTTATTTCTTTTATTAGTTCTATCCATGATTCATTTACTCCCCTATTTTTATCTCCCTGCCAATATATCATATTTTCAACAGATGAGAAAAATATGCCATCAACCCTTAATTCTTTTAAGTAATAATTAACTAGTGAAAGAAGGTATGATTTTGTAAGATTTTTACCTGGATCAAAGTTTATGGACCCATAATAGTTATACTTTATATTTTCGTAATCATAATTATATAAATTTGTTCCATCAAAATTATCTAAGTATAAAAAGTCTGGCTCAAATTCAGCTATATCAAGCTCAATAATGACACCTATTTTTTCTTTATGAAGAAGGTCAATAAAATATTTAAAATCATCAATATCTCCATATCTTTCTGAAAAGGCAAAGAGACCCATAGATGAATAACCCATTTGTTTATAGTTTTTGTATTCGCTAACTGGCATAATTTGAACATGGGTAAAGTTATTTTCTTTTACATGGTCAACCATATTTTTATAGACTTGTTTTTTATCTTCCACTCCTCTAAAAAGAGCTCCTAAATGGATTTGATAAATATTTTTTATTTTTTTATCAACTTTTTTATATTTTAACTTATATTCGCTATCTAGTATTACAGAAAGTCCCTCATCAAGAGATATTTTTCTTGTATATGGGTCAAGCTTCTTATAAGTATTGCCATCCTTATCTTCAATGATGTACTGGTATCTGTCCTTAGATTTTGCATTTTCAATTATTACTGAGAAAACTCCTGTAGGATATTTCCTTAGAGGGGTCTCTTCCCAATTATTAAAGTCTCCAGACAAGTAAACATTTTTTGCATTTGGTGCAAGGACTCTAAATATATAATCATTAGTTTTTCTTTTGTGTGGCCCAAAAAATGTATATCCATCAGAAGACTTGCCATTTAAATAATCTCTAGTATTCACAAATATTCCTTTCTATAAACTTAATCATTCTTTTCATAATTTAAAATCATTTCACGAGTCACTTCTATCATCATCCAATCTACTTTCTTAGACCGGTCAGGATCTGTAGCATAGAGAGTACCTATACCATTTGTGGATATTCCGTTATAGAATTTTCCGTCTTTATTTAGATATTCATTTTTAAGATGTTTAGCAACTGTAAATATCGATTCTCTTTCGTTTTTAAAGTCAGTCGCCTGATTATATGGGTCGTGGTCTACTGCATTAAAACCAAAAAGATTTCTTTTATTTTTAAATAGTTCACTTGTTCCATTTCCTGTTTCATGCTTAGCCATAGCCATTAGTAAGATTGGGTTTACTCCCACTTCTAATCCAGCATCCCTAAATTCTTTTCCAAGCCCCTTAAGACCTGTATTTTCAATCCCCCATTCAATTTCTTCTTCTGTGAAATTAGTAGGGTTTAGGGGATAAAAATAACTTTTTTCAGAAATTTTTGTCGACCCTTTTTCTGTAAAGTCATCCAAATCTTTTTTTAATTTTCCAAATCTAATGTCTCTCATATCCTTCAAATTCATAGTTTCTTCAGATATTTGTTTTAACCCTAATCTTAGTTTTACTTCAGTTTTAACTTCTACTTCTTTGGCATAAGAATCACGAACTCTAAAGAAAAATAAGGAAAACAAAAGCATTAAAAACATATATTTATTAATTTTTAGCCTTTTGTATACCATAAAGTCTCCTTTTATATATAAAATATATTAATAAAATTATATTCTTAATGCTGTATTTATCAAGCTTTAATCTTTCGTGAACCTGGTTTTACTGCTTTTATGTCTTTTAGATGATCTGGAATTTTATCAGGATCCCAGGCATTAACTTCAATTTTAGCAGCAGATATAAGTGGTAGACCATTTATTTTATCAAGTCCTGACCTATTTACAATTGATGTAAGAGCAACAACTTCTCCCCCGTGTTCTCTTATAACATCAACTGTCTCAAAAGAAGACTTCCCTGTTGTTATTACATCTTCTACAATGATAACTTTTTGACCTTCTTTTATTTCAAAACCACGCCTTAAAGTCATTTCATTGTTTTCTCTTTCTGTAAAGATTGCATCAACGCCTAGGGCTCTAGCAACTTCATAAGCAATTATTATCCCACCCATGGCAGGACCTACACATAGGTCAACTTCGATATTTTTTTCTTTTAAGTTTTGTGCGATAATTTTTGCAACTTCTTCACAATATCTTGGATTTTGGATCAATTTTGCACATTGGACATATTTATCAGAGTGTTTACCACTAGATAAGATGAAGTGTCCTTCCAAAAGCGCATGAGATTTTTTTAGTAATTCTATTGTCTTTTCCATATTTTCTCCTACAAAATTCCTACTATATCATTTATATCTTCTATATTATTATCATTACAATATTTTTCTAGCTGACCAATTATTTCTATCATTGTATCAGGCTTGTGAAAGTTCGCTGTACCTACCTGTATAGCACTTGCTCCAACCATCATAAATTCAATACAGTCTTCTACATTCATTATCCCACCCATTGCAATAATTGGAATATCTACGGCATTTTTAACTTCATAAGTCATCCTTAATGCTATTGGTTTAATGGCCGGACCTGATAGTCCCGCGGTTTTGTTATCAAAAACAAACTTTCTTTTTTTGATATCAACAGCCATTGCATTGAAAGTATTTACAAGTGAAATTGCATCTGCTCCGCAGTCTTCAGCAATTTTTGCAAATTCTCCTACACTTGTCACGTTAGGTGAAAGCTTAACTATTAAAGGATGTTTGGTTTCCTTTCTCACAAGGCTTATTACTTCTTTTGCTTTTTTAAGATCTGTACCAAAGGCCATTCCGCCTTCTTTAAGGTTTGGGCAAGAAATATTAAGCTCAATCATGTCTATATCAGCATCATCAAGCTTTGCTGCACCTATCCTATAGTCATCTATGCTATGGCCTCCTAGGTTTGCAATTAAAACTGTATCGAAATTTCTCATAAAAACTCGTTCATATTCGATGAAGTGGTCTATACCAGGATTTTGTAGGCCAATTGAATTCATAATTCCAGCTGGGGTTTCATATATCCTAATACCTGGATTTCCTGGATTCTTCTTAAGTGTAAGACCCTTAGAAGAAATGCCACCTAATCTATTTAGATCTATGTAGTCCTGATATTCTTCACCAAATCCAAAGGTACCGCTTGCAGCTATTACAGGATTTTTAAATTCCACACCAGCTATATTTACTTTTAAAGTCATGAGAAAATCCTTTCTGCATCAAAAACTGGACCGTCATGGCAAACCCTAACAAAATCGCCTTTAGAATCCTTAACCGTGCATCCTAGGCAGGCACCCATTCCACAAGCCATATGGGCTTCCATAGATACTTGGATTTTTGCTTTTGTATTTTTCTTAAACAAAGCTTCAAGCATTTGGTTTGGGCCGCAGGCATAAATTAGGTCATAGTCATCTGGATTTAGTTTATCAAGAATAAATTTACCTTCGCTTTTTTCAGAACTTGTAATTATTTTTTCAACATAAGGCTCAAATTCTTCCACAAAATATGGCTCATCTGCAAAACCAGCATAGAAATCTGCCTTTGTATCTAAACTTTTTGCAAGTTCTAGAAGTGGAGCTATACCAATGCCTCCAGCTACAATTGCAATTTTTTCAACACGTCTTTTAATAAAGCCGTTACCTAATGGTCCTAAAACGCTAACTCCATCACTTTCTTTGAGATTTGCAATTATTTTTGTGGCCTTGCCAACAACTTGGACTAAAAATACTAGCCTATCTTCTCTTTGATCGCACACACCAAAAGGTCTAGCTAGGATTGGATCTTGCCTAAAAGAATCTGCCCTTAGCATAAAAAATTGTCCTGGTTCCGCTTCCAGATTTATATCAAGGCTAATTTTTAAAATTCCTGGTGCTATTTCAACATTTTCTATTACCTTACATGGTCTATAATTAAGCATTGCTAGATATTTCCTTATAAGTTTCTATTGTTTTTTCACGAGCATATTTGCCAACATTACTAGCTCCATCTTCAAAGTTCATCCAATTTTTAAGAATTGCCCTAGAAGAGTTTACTACACCTGCATTAAGATTTATTAAAAGATTATAAACATTTAAACTATCTGCGGCTTGAGCACCAAAACCTGGAATTAGGAAAAACATTTTGTCATATCTTTTCCTAATCTTTTCAACTTCTTCGCTGTGAGTAGCTCCTACTACAAGGCCAATTGGTCCAAAACCAGACTCGCCTATGTATTTGTCATTAAGATCTTTAAGCTTATCACCGATTGTATAGAAAAGCTCTTCGCCATTTGTCTCTAAAACTTCAAAGTCATTAGCACCTGGGTTTGATGTCCTAAGAAGTACAAATACTCCCTTTTCTCCTGACTCTAAATATGGTAGGTATGGAGATATTGAATCCATTCCCATATAAGGATTGAGAGTTATAAAGTCTACTTCAAAATCGCCTTCAAAATGTGCTCTTGCATACATAGAAGCTGATGCTGCTATATCGCTTCTTTTAACATCACCTATAGTTAATAAATCTAAGCTTCTAAGGTAGTCTAAGGTGTTTTTATAGGCAAGCATACCTTCTAGGCCATAAGACTCGTAATAGGCAATTTGTATCTTATAAATGGCACACACATCCTTAGTTGCATCAATAATTTCTTTGTTGTAGGTAAAAAGGGCCTCATGAATTTCTTTACCTTCCTTCATAGAATCAGGAATATAATCCATAGATGTGTCAAGACCAACACATACAAAGCCAAGTTTTGCAACTCTATCGTACAATTTATCTATTATTTTCATATTTTAATACTCCCTTCCTATAAACTCTTTCTACTTGTCCATAAAGTTTTTTGCCAATCATTAAAGAATTTTTGGATTTTGATAAAATATCTTCTTTCCTATATTCATACTCCTTATCGAGATCAACTAAGGTAAAATCAGCAAGATATCCAGCTTCTAATTTTCCTTTCTTAATATTTAAGATCTCAGATGGTCTGGTTGACATTATTCTTATTAATTCGTTAAGCGAAATGATTCCAGATTTAACTAGGACCTCATAACAAGTTGAAAATGCAGTTTCAAGACCTATAAAGCCTGGTGCATTTTGTTTTTTCTCCTGGGCTGAGTGAGGTGCGTGGTCTGTTGAAATTGCATCAACATAACCTTCTTTAATCATTTGTATAAGGAATAACCTATCTTCTTCTGTTCTAATAGGTGGATTTACCCTCATTTCATCTCTTGCCTTATCGGCAAAGTATAGGTGATGAGGTGTTACTTCACATGTGATTTTTGCTCCTAAGTCCTTAAAGTACTTGATCGCAGTCATAGAACCTTTTGTAGAAACGTGAGAAAAATGCACTGGCATATCTAGTTTATAAGCATAATAGCAATCTCTAAGAGTCATGGCATCTTCTGCAACTTCATAATCGATATTAGATACCTTTCCGACTTCTTCGTGAAGAGTCATATTTACACCCAAGTCTTTTGCCTTAAGCATTGCCATATACATAACAGCTCCGTCGTCTACACCGTGACCGTCATCAGATATAAATTTAACAGATTCTGGCATAGAGGCAAGATGGTCTAGAGTTTTCCCGTCAAAGTTTTTGGTTATAGTATAAACTTGGTCTATACCAATTAAATCTAAATCCCTTCCCCTTTTCATTATGTCTTCATAGGTTTGAGGATTAGAAACAGTTGGTTTGGTATTACCCATTAATAGTACATTTGTATACCCGCCCTTTAAGGCAGCGTGGGAACCTGTTTCTAAATCTTCCTTATAGGTAAAGCCAGGGTCTCTAAAATGTACGTGAAGGTCTGTGAAAGATGGCATAAGGATTAGATTTTCACAATCAATTATCTCGTCTGCCTCCTCCCTATCAAAGGAATCTACAATAATTCCATCTTCTACATAAATATCATTTTTAGAAATTTTTACGTCATCAAAGCCGTAAAAGTTGGTAAAAATTTTTTTCATTTTATTCTTCCACATCATAAATGTGACCGCAGAATGCACATTTATAAGTTTTTTCTTCTTTATTTATCAAAATAAATTCACTTTCAACTTCCCTTTCGCTAACAGATACACATTTTGGATTTTGACAAGTAAGTATATCAACAGCCTTTTCAGGAAGCTCTAGTTCTAGCTTTTTAACTACCTTTTCATTTTCTATTATATTTACAGTAGCGCTTGGATCTATAATTGAAACAGCATCCAGGTTTATTTCAATATTATTAGCAATTTTAAGAATATCTTTTTTGCCAAATCTTGTTGATTTTGCATTTAATATTATAGCTACTTCATCTTTTAAATCTTTTAGGTCAAGAAGATTATAAATCTCCATTCCAAGACCTGCTCTTATATGGTCGATTACTATTCCGTCTTTAATACTTGTAATTTCAATCATTGTTTGCCTCCAATAATTTTATAATTAGCGCCATTCTTACATACATACCAAACTTAGTTTGTTTGAAATAAACTGCTCTTGGATCACTATCAACTTCTTTTGCAATTTCATTTACTCTTGGTAGTGGATGCATTACAATCATATCATCTTTTGCCCTATCCATCTTTTCCTTATCTAGAAGGTAAGAATCTTTAAGCCTTGTGTATTGGGCATCTGAATAAAATCTTTCTCTTTGAATCCTTGTCATGTATAGAATGTCAATCTTATCCATAACTTCATCTAAGCTTCTTACTTCTTCGTATTGGCTTTTTTCGTCAAACACTTCTTCTTTTACATACTGAGGAAGTTTTAATTCTTCTGGTGAAATAAGAATAAATTTATTTCCTTCAAAAAGATTTAAGACTTTGATTAGTGAGTGAACAGTTCTTCCATATTTTAAGTCGCCACAAATACCAATTACATGATTATCAAAATTTTCTTTGTAGTTGCTAATTGTAAGCATATCTGTAAGTGTTTGGGTTGGGTGTTGGTGGCCGCCGTCACCAGCATTTATGATTGGGCAATCAGCAGCTAAGCTTGCAAGATATGCTGCACCTTCTTGTGGGTGGCGCATAGCAATTATATCTGCGTACTGGCTTACAGTTTTTACAGTATCTTGAAGGCTCTCACCTTTTTTTGCTGATGATACACTTGCATCAGAAAAACCTATTACCGAACCACCTAGCCTTAGCATAGCTGACTCAAATGATAATCTTGTCCTAGTTGAAGGCTCAAAAAAAAGAGTCCCCAATATCTTCCCATCTGCATAATGAGAAAAATCGGTAGGACTCTTATAAATATCATTTCCTAGTTCAATAATTTCAAGTAAGTCTTTTTTAGTCAAATCATGTGAATTTAATAAATTTTTTATAGAAATCATACTTTATCTCCTAAGATTTTTTTAAACTATACCAGTATATTTCTATCTGTCAAAATTATAATTCACTAATTAAATCTGATATTGATTTTGTAGTTACCTTGTCCTTATCGATGGCTAAATCTTCTAATATTTCATCAATCTTTGTTTGGTTGGTAAATTCTATTTCCATGTATGGATAAGGGTAAGTTTTCTCATCCCAAATATCTATATCAAACCTTTGGCCCTTATAGAGATAAGAAATTCTTTCCTTATCGCCCTTATACTTAAGCTTTATCCCCATCTTTTCTAAAATTGATGTCATCATAGATACGGAGTCGATGTGGACTGTAAATTCGTTATTTATTCTTACTTCCTTATCTGTCTTTACTTCTTTGAAAGTAAGCTCGATTGGCTGTTTTTCATCATCAACATAAGCCTCCCTAATCCTAAGATAACCATTAGTAAATTCGCCATCTTCTGGTTCGAAAGTGTAATTTGTTTGTTTTTCTTTGCTTATTTTTTCTCCACCTAGTTTTATTAATTTTTCTTCTATTTCAGCTGGAATTATATCTAAAACTTTAACTTCTATTTCTCTTTGCATTATCCTATCCTTACTGGATCAAAATCTACATAATCGCTTGATACGCAAACTAAATTGACCCCTTCTATATTTCCTTCCTTAATCATCCTATGACCATTTCCATGAAGGTGGCCATAGATAAGTGTATGAGCCTTATTTTCCTTTGCTATGTCAAAAAACTCATTTAACGATCCGTCCGCATTTATTGGTGGGTAATGAAGACTTATTATAAGTTTCTTATCAGTCTTTGAACTTTCTATAGAGTTTTCAAGCCTTAAAAGTTCCCTCTTATAAATCTTTTCATCATGGTCGGTAAAATCTCTATTGTCCCTAGAAATCCATCCTCTTGTCCCACAAATTATATAATCTTCTACTTCAAAAGAATTATTTTGCAAAAATTCCATACTTTTAAAGCCCAAATTATTTAATTTATTTAGAGATGACCACCAATAATCGTGATTTCCCTTCATCAAAATTTTCCTTCCTGGTAGTTTATCGATTTTTTCTAAATCAATCTGGGCATTTTTTGTATCCATAGCCCAAGATATATCACCTGGAATTAAAACTATGTCTTCTTCTTTTATTTTATTTTTCCAATTTGTGAAGATTTTTTCCTGGTAATTTTCCCAAGCTTCACCAAAGACCTCCATAGACTTCTCTTCTGTATAGTCTAGGTGAAGATCTGCTAGAGCATATATCATATATCCTCCAATTGTATTATATTTACGTCAATATTTTCTGTTCCAAAAAACTCTTCTTCTCTCTTATGGCAAGTAAAATAGATTATTTGCCTATTAGAAGACTCATCTAAAAGCAGGTATAAAAATTTAATCAGTCTTTTTATATCATAATTTATAAAGGCATCATCAAAAATTAAAAACCCTCTCAAATCGCTTTCTTCAAGCAAACTTAATTTCATTGCAAAATTAACTTGATCAAAGAAACCTGTAGATAATTGGTCTTCTGAAAAACTAAGATTAGTCTTATCCTTAATTTCGAGCCTAAGCTCCTTATCAAAATTAATATTAAATAAGGACTTACTAGTCTCATTTAAGATTGATCTAAGTTTCTTATTAAGTCTTAATATATCAGCCTTATTTTCATCTCCTATTTCAAGAATTATTCTTTGGGCAATATTTATAGCCTCAATTTCTCTTTCAAGTTCATTTAACTTTTTACTCTGGTATTCTAACTCATCTCTTAAGCCAGCTTCGTCCTTTAAGATATTATCAACTGTGAGGAGGTTTTTTTCTTCTAAATGAACTTCACTTCTAAGACTTTTAATCTCATACTCAAGGCTCGCTAACTTTTCTAATTCTTCAAGATTGTTATAAGTAGAAAAATCTATCGAATAATCCTCGTGACTTTCTAAAAGATTTATATCCTGGTTTTGGAGTATTTCTAAAACTTCGGATATTTTTTCTTTCTCATCTAATAAATTTTCTCTTTTTAAATAGCGAGCCCTTAGATTACTATACTCAGCTTGGCCATTTCCTCCATTTTGATATATGGAAAGCCCTAGTATAACAAAAAATGGTAGGGAAAAAGCAAAAACAAAGTACTTTTTAGAAAAAATCCCAATTAAAATCAAAACAAGAATTGCTATTATATAGATAATTTTGTAATCCTTACTCTTATCTTTACAATTTTTAAAATCTTCAATATCAAGAGTCTCTAAATCTTGATATTTATCAAGCTCTTGATTTATCTCATAAAGTTTATCAGACCATTTTTTGTAAGATTTAAAGTTTTCATCAGACCTTTTTAAATTATAAATACGATTTATATCCTTCTTCTTTTCGTATTTTCTTTCCATATCTGATAAGTTGTTCTTTTTGGAATTTAATTTCTTAAAATATATAAAATAATCTTTTTTAAGCCTATCTATTTCTGATAATTCTTTTCTAAGTTTTATAATCTTTTCTTTTGTTAGATAATAAGGCTTAGTATATGACCTATCAGTCCCGATTTCTTTAAGTCTTGCATCAAGAATTTCTATGGATTTTTTTATAGAAAAGTTGTAGTCTATATCACTTGATCCAAGCTTTTCCATAATTTTTTTCTTGCTATCAGGACTTATCTTTTGGATTTGTTTTGAACTTATTAAAGCCTTATAAATATCATAGTCGACACCCAAAAATAATTTACCAGGCAGTCTCAAATCACTTTTCTTAGTCTCTATCTCTTTGTTCTGACTTAAATTTAAAATCCTATAATCGCCACTGTCAAAGTCCCTATATAAAATATAGGTCTCCTTATCCTTGACTATAGTTAGTTCTCCAGCATATATATAGGAATCTTTTGGCCTATATATTTCTCTTTTTTTATTAAAACTTATCCTTAGTTTTCCTTCATCAAATCCATAAAATATGCCCTCAATAAAATTCTTGATAGTAGTCTTACCGGATTCATTGAGTCCATAGACAAGGTTAAAATCAGGACCAAGTACGATTTTTTTATCCTTAAATTTGCCAAAAGCTTTGATATTTAGTTCCTTTATATAAGTCTTAGTCATCTTTGCTCCTATAAATGGCATCAAGACCTAATTCTAAAGCCAGTTTATTAGTTTGATCAAGTTCATCCGGGAATTTTTCTATATATTTTGTAAGGAGAGAATTAGGATATAAGGCTTTAAGATCCAAAATTGACTTATTTTCCATAATTTTTATCTCTAGATGTTCTAAGTTTAATTCGTCTTCTATTTTTTTCGAATTTATTTTTTGATTAATTCTTAAACGCATGTAATTTTCTTTACTATCATCGAGCTGATTTTTAAGATAAGATATCAAATTATTTTCATTTTCAAAATCATCAATAGATAGGCTAATATCATGAAACTTCATAATGGATGTATCTTTATGGCTAACTTTCTCGTCTTCATAAAGGATATATCCATATTCATAAATATCAGAAAAATCACTAGGTTCTATAGAACCAGAATAATAAATATTTTCCCCAAAGTCCTCCCACTTATGGATATGGCCTAGAGCGACATAATCAAAACCAATATTTTTTAGTCTCTCTAATTCTAAATTTAAGTAATTTGATCTGGGGGCATTTATTGTAGCATGGACTAAGAGAATATTAAAATAATTACTATCTAAGTTTAAATTATAAGGAAAATTTTGTGTAAAGATCCTATCCTTATAAGAAATCCCATAAATCCTTGTACTTCCCATCTCATAATATTCCAGATTATCTGTTGAAAAAAGATGTAGGTTGTCTGGTTTTAGTTCCAAAATTCTTTCATCACTTTGGCTTTTATAATCGTGATTTCCTGATACGTAAAATATGTCCTTACCAAAGTCTTCAAAGCTTTTAAAAAGTTCCTTGTAATCGCTAATCGTAAAATAAGATCTTTCGTATAAGTCTCCTGCAATTAATAAAAAATCTACGTCTTTATTAGCTTTTAAAATATTCTCAAGAGAAAGCTTTTTATTTGTTCTTATTTTATTTGATAAGGCCCTGTCAAAATTGATATTATCGCCAATATGACAATCTCCTAAATGAATAAATCTCATATTAGGTTTACACTCTCTATAAGTTTTTTGTCATTTTCTATCTTATAAACTGTAAGTGATCCATTGTCAATCCAAAAAGATTGCCAATTTGATAAGTCTTTTAATATCCAAAAAAGTGAGGACCTAATTGCAATACCGTGGCTAATTGCGAGTATATTTTTATCTCTTTGACTTTTTTCATCTAAAAAAGATCTCAATCTATTGATTACATCCTGTCTTGATTCACCATTTGGATACGGAATATCAAAGTAGAAGTCCTTTTCCCTTTCGAAAAAATCTTTGTAATTTTCTCTCACATGGTAAATATTTTGTCCCTTAAAATCACCAAAATCCATCTCATTTAATCTTTCATCTATTATAAAATCATCAAAGCCTAGTTCAAAGGCGGTCTCTTGGCTTCTTACGAGTCCCGATGTATAGGCTTCATCAATTTCATAATTTTCTAAAAGAGATTTTGTTTTTTCTAATATATATAAACCTGATTGATCTATCCTAGTATCAGGCATTGAGTATTTTTTTTCAATATTTGACTGGGTAATCCCATGTCTAACAAAAATTATTTTCATATTCCACCTCTTTTATCATTATAACAAAGTTTATCATTTTATCTACTTTTGCTCATAATAAAAGACGGTTTCCCGTCTAATATTATTGGTTCTATAATAAATCGTGTTGGTAGAAGTAAATGATACTTCTGTCAGCACGATTTTTTAGTAAAAAAATAAGACATATTTAATCATTTACCCTATAATTAAATTAACCACAACTTAAAAAGGAGATTAAATATGTCTAGCAATTATTTTATTACAAATTTACTAAATATC
>CAUPHU010000028.1:0-13670 GCA_963511095.1 uncultured Anaerococcus sp.
ATCCATAGGTAGGAGACATCCATATCAAGAAGATCTGCCACCCTATCTTTCATTTCGTTAGCTGCCTTATTAGTAAAGGTAATTGCCAAAATATTTCTAGGATCAACTGACTCTTCTTTTATTTTATGAGCGATACTAGTTGTCAGAACAGAAGTTTTACCACTTCCAGCCCCCGCTAATACCAAAAGTGGCCCGTCTTTATGTAAAACCGCCTCTTTTTGTCTATCATTTAACCTATCTAAATTCATACACACATCCTTCCTTAACCCTATTATTATACCATAAAAAAAAGAGTAAGTAAGCTTACTCTTTTGATTCTTTTAGGTTATTCTCAATAAGTTTTTCTAAAACTAGGTCATAACCACCTGCACCATAGTTTAGTGATCTGTTGACTCTTGATATGGTAGCTGTAGATGCTCCTGTTTCTTCTTCTATTACTGAATATGTTTTTCTTATCTTTAATAATTTAGCAACATGTAGTCTTTGTGAAATTGATTGTATTTCTCTTGCTGTACAAATATCTGTGAAGAATTGGTAGCATTCTTCTACATCCTTTAGCATTAGTATAGCTTCAAATAGTTCATCAGTTTCTTTAGTTCTTAGTTTTGATTCAGTCATCATATAAATCTCCTTAAATAATTCTTTCAATGATTTTTCTGCACAAATTAACATTTCTTGCAAGAAGTGGGCCGTGCAAATATGTCCCTATGGTATTTTTGTAGATAAAACCTTCGGTCATATCTTCACCATTATTACCATTTCCTTCAATTACTTTCCCAAATGGGTTTTGTTCCTTTGACAAATATGTTTTTCCGCCATGGTTTTCAAAACCAAGACATATCTCATCAAATTTTTCTACTCCTATTTTAATCTGACCAGTAAACCTATTTTTTGACTCCTGGTTAATAGTATAGTGGTTGAATATATTTAATCCATCTATCTTTTCACCATCAGCTGTATAGTAATACTTTCCTAGTAGCTGATACCCACCACAAATAGCTAAAAACAAACCATCATTTTCAATAAATTTGATTATTTCATCTCTTTTATCAATCAAGTCTTCCCTTACTATTCTCTGTTCGTAGTCCTGGCCACCACCAAAAAATACAAAATCATAATCTGAAGCTTTAAAATCATCTCCAATTGAGACTATTCTTCTTTTTGATTTTATACCCATTTTCTTAAGTTCATATTCAAAAGCCATTAAATTGCCTACATCTCCATAGGTATTGAGCAAATTTCCATATAAATGGCATATTCTAATCTCTTTTATAACCCTAGCACCTCCCTTAATTTAAGCATGGCTGTATAAGTTGAAAAGATATATACTTTTTCTGATTTAGCATTTTTAATTATCTCATCAATTTGATTTTCATAATCAAATTCTTTTATATCTTCATTAATTAAATCTGCTATTTCAAGCCTTCTTTTCATATCTTTTGATCTAAGGCCAGATACATATATATCCCTTATATCAAGTTTGCTTAGCTTTTCATAATATGAATCATAAATCCAACTAACATCTAAACCATCAGCATAATTATCATTCAACAGACAAATAAAACTAATAGGTTCATTTTCCAAGAGAGTTAAATCTATGACTTGATTTAAACCTGTAGGATTTTTAACTAGATTAATTACAACATTTTTACCATGTATGTGAATATTCTCTTGCCTACCAAAAACATTTTTTTGTTTTGCTAAGCCTCTTTTAATTTCTTCATAAGTTAAGCCTAGTTCATATGCGGTTGCTAGTGCTGTTAGAGCATTGTATACATTGTAAACTCCACCGACATTAACATCATAATCTTTATTATCGATTATAAACTTAGAATTGTCGGGATTTAAACTAGATATTTTGCTAATTTCATATTTAATCTCTGGTGATTTGAATTCGCATTTAGGACATGAGAAATCGCCAAGTGAAGAATAGTTTACTGTCCTATACTTAAGGACGCTATGGCATGATGGACACAAAATGCCATCAGAATTAAACTCTGCATCTAAATCATATTGTTGTTTATTACCTTCCCTTATAGCATAATACACTGGTTCAAATTTCTTTAATTTATCATATGAGAAGATTGGTAAATCACCATTAGCTATAATTTTAGCTTCAGGCATCATTTCCAAGCCTTCAACAATTTTGTCTAAGATATTGTATATTTCACCAAACCTATCCATCTGATCTCTAAAAATATTTGTTAGAGCAACATAGTCTGCCTTTAAGTACTCACCTATCCTCACTATATTAGCTTCGTCAACTTCTAGGACTGCTATAGTTTCTTTTTTAGGAGGATTGTCCAGTAAGCTAGTAATTATTCCTTGGACCATATTAGACCCAGATTCATTAGTTAAAACAATTGGATAATGCTCTCTTAAAATTGAAACTAAAAAGTGGGTAGTCATGGTTTTACCATTTGTACCAGTTACAAAAATAAATTTAGTGTTTTTTGACAATTCTTTCAATATATTCTTATCTAATTTATAAGCTACGTATCCCGGAAGAGATGTTGCTTTTCTATTTAATAGCTTTAATACAAATCTAATTGATTTAGCTATCACTTTAACCAATTTGCTTTTTAAATTCATATAAGTATTATATACCTTATTTACAAATATTTCAAAATTAATAAACTATTCTAAAATCGTTTTCATTGTCTATCAGGCTTAATTCTTCTATTATTTTTTCATCAATCCTTGCAAAGTTAATATTTTCAAGTCCCATAAAGAATTGTAAAATTTTATTTTCTTCTCCTTGAATATATACCTCTACACTTAGATCATATAGGTTTCTAACTGTGCCTGTAAGCCCTATCTTATCAGCTAGGGCTTTTACTTGATATCTAAAACCTACTCCTTGAACCCTACCTTTAAAAATTATCTGATATCTTTTCATATAAACTCCTTTGTTTGATTATACTTGACAAAATAATTTAGGTAAATATAATTATTTTATACACCCCCTATGGGTGTTAAGGAGGTTAAATGAAACAAAGGTTTAATGTTTATGGAATGACCTGTTCAGCATGCCAAGCTGCTGTAACAAAAGCTATTAACAAACTTGGTGTCAGTGATGTTAGTGTCAATCTCATAAATGAATCTATGAGTGTGGATTACGATCCTGATAAGATTAGTAATAAAGATATTGTTGATGCAGTTTCTAAAGCTGGATACGAGGCAGTTTTAAAAAGTGAGAATAAGGAAAAAATCGCGTCTAAAGACCACAAAGAATTAGAAGAAGAAAATATGATTTTTAGGCTTAAAGTATCAATTTTCTTTATGATTATACTAATGTATGTTGCGATGGGTCCAATGCTTTCTTTGCCAGTACCATCTTTCATAGAGGGTCCAGAAGGTGCTGTCAATAATGCTTTTTTACAATTTTTACTAACTATACCTGTAGTATTAGTAAATAGAAACTTTTACATTTCAGGTTTCAAGGCCTTAAGAAACATGACTCCAAATATGGATTCATTGGTTGCATTAGGATCAACATCTGCCTTAGTTTATGGTATTTTTGCTATTATGAGAATGGCTTACGGTCAAGGTATTAGCGATTTTACTATTGTAGAAAAATATATGCATAACCTATATTTTGAATCGGCAGCAATGATCCTAGCCTTAATTACACTTGGGAAGTATTTTGAAGCTAGAAGTAAGGGTGAAACTAAAGCATCTCTTAAGAATTTAATGGACCTGGCTCCAAAAAAAGCAAGGGTAATTAGAGATGGCAAAGAGATTGAAATTGATACTGAAGAAATCAATATATCTGACATTATTGTAATCAGACCTGGCGAAAGAATCCCAGTAGATGGCAAAATAATAGAAGGCTCTTCCTTAGTTGATGAATCTGCAATTACTGGTGAATCTATTCCTATTAATAAGAATATAGGTGACGAAGTTATTTCTGCTACTATCAATAAGCAAGGCTCATTTAAATTTAAGGCCACAAGAGTTGGCGAAGACACTACCCTTTCACAAATAATAAGTCTTGTAAATGAAGCAAATGAAAGTAAGGCTCCTATAGCCAAGCTTGCAGATAAGATTTCTTCTATTTTTGTACCCGCTGTTATTATTATATCGATAATAACCTTTATAAGCTGGTATATATTTACAAAAGATTTTGAATTTTCCCTTAATCTAATGATTTCAGTCCTAGTAATATCTTGCCCATGCGCCCTAGGTCTTGCAACGCCAATGGCAATTATGGTTGCAACTGGAAAATCTGCTGAACTAGGTCTTTTATTTAAAAACGCCGAAAGTTTAGAGAATTTACACAAAGTTGATACTGTTTTGTTGGATAAAACAGGGACAATTACAGAAGGAAAACCTCAAGTTACTGATGTAATTACTAATATAGATGAGGATAATTTTTTACAAATTGCTTCATCAATAGAACACTTATCAGAACACCCCCTATCTGACGCAATCATTTCTTATTCTGATGAGCTAAAGATAAAAAACCTTAATGTAAGTGATTTTGAATCTCTTGTAGGTCGTGGAATAAAGGCTAAAATTGAAGATAAATTATATTTTGCTGGTAATTTAAGGCTGATGAATGAGGAAAATATTGATACTTTAGATTTCCAAGAATTAACAGAAAAATTATCTAAAGAAGGTAAAACTTCAATGTATTTTTCTGATTCTGAAAAAGTAATTGGTGTGATTGCTGCAAAAGATATGCCAAAAGAAACTTCGAAAATCGCTATTAATTTACTGAAAAAAGAAGGTTTTGAAGTTACAATGGTGACTGGAGATAATGAAGTAACTGCAGAATCCATCAGAAAGAATCTTAATATTGACCAAAAATTTGCAGAAGTGCTCCCACAAGATAAAGATAAGGTTGTAAAAAATCTACAAGATGCTGGCAAAAAGGTTGCTATGGTTGGAGATGGAATTAACGACGCTCCTGCCCTCGCAAGGTCTAATATAGGAATTGCAATTGGAAAAGGTTCTGATGTCGCGATTGATTCTGCTGATGTTGTTCTGGTTAAAAATAACCTATTAGATATAGTAAAATCAATTGACCTATCTAGAGCAACAATTAAAACTATAAAAGAAAACTTATTTTGGGCTTTCTTTTATAATATAATATTAATACCGGTAGCTGCGGGAATTTTATATCCAATATTTGGTATAACTTTAAATCCTATGTTTGCTGCTCTGGCAATGAGTCTTTCTTCAGTATTTGTATGCCTAAACTCACTAAGACTAAGAAGTTTTAAATCATCTGCTGAAGAATTTGAAAATAAGAAAACAAATAATAAAAATAAGAATATAAAGGAGAATAATATGAACGAACTTAAAAAAATGATAATCGGTGTCGAAGGAATGAGCTGCAATAATTGTGCAAAACACGTGAAAAATGCCCTAGAAGAACTTCCACAAGTAAAAGAAGTACTTGTAGATCTTGATCAAAAAAATGCAGAAATAAATTATGAAGATAAGCTAAGCGAAGAAGAAATTTCTAAGGCTATCACTGAAGCAGGTTACGAATTTACAGGTATCGAAGAAAAATAAATGAAAGCTGATAAAAAGTCAACTATAAGAAAACTTAAAACCGTCGGTGGCCAAATCGACGGTTTGGTTAAAATGATTGAAGAAGATAGATATTGTATTGATGTATCAAACCAACTTATGGCCTCAATTTCAATCCTTAAAAATGTAAATAAGGAAGTATTAAGAGCCCATCTTGAACACTGTGTTTATGATAGTTTAAATCAAAAAAATGAAGAAGATATCAAGAAAAAAATATCTGAGATTGAAAAAATCATAGATAAACTTAATAAAATTTAGTTTAGATAATTTTGAAACTGGGTACTTAATTACTAAGAAAAGGAGTTAATTATGACAGAAAATATTAATAGAGAACCTTTCAAAGACGAAGTTAGTGAATACACAGTTTCTGATAAGGTACTTGCTAAAATAACAAAAAAAGTTGTAGATAAAGTTGATGGAGTATTAGATCTCCAAGGTGGAATTTTAAATTCTATTACTTCTACTTTTTCAAATGACGAAAACTCTACATCAGGCATTTCAATTAATCAAGAAGAATCTACATGCCTTGTAGAAACATCCCTTATCCTAGAATATGGTAAGAAAGCTAGTCAAGTTTTTAATGAAATAGATAAACTTGTTAAAAGTGAAGTTTATGAACTAACAGGTGTAAAAGTCAAAGCGGTAAAGGTAAATATAGTTGATGTCCTAACTAAGGAAGAATACGCAAAGAAAAACAATGAAGAAGAAAAAAGAAATAATATATAAGTTAAAAAACCTCCCAAGCCAATAAGCTTGAGGAGGTTTTTTATTTTAGAAGTTATATATATAAGACATAAAGCCTTCGTTTTTTTCAAGTAATTTGAATAGAATTACCCCAATAATTGAAACCATTACAAATTCACTTAGCATAAATTGCATTAATAGTACTAAAAATACTTTATCACTAGCTAGAATTAGCCAAGTACCTATAGCAGGAACTGAAACTAATAAAACTGGAAATATAGATGCTAGATATAAGTTTTTGGCTCTTTGCATCAACTTAAAAGCTATATATGATGAAAGTGTACCAAATACAACGTCAAATAACATCATAGGGCTAAACATATTTGCAATAGCACATCCTAAAACAAGTCCTGGAATAAATCGCTTGTTATAAAAGACTAGAAGCACTAGAATTTCACTAAACCTAAATTGGATAGGTCCGTAGGATGCTACTGGTAAAAGTAGGGTTAATACAGCATATAAAGCTGCAACAGCTGCAGATTTTACTAAAAAATTAGTATCATCTAAAGTAAAATATTTTTCTTTCATTTTTTTCTCCTTGATTTTTTTTAGTAATGGGTGCCAAGAAACATTACCCGTTTATTATATTGCAATTTTAAGAAATTTAAAGACCTATTTAATTGAAGCAAAATTAATTACTAGTAAAATGAAATTATGAAAAAGATTTTACTATTACTTATAAGTATGATAAGCCTAACTTCATGTCATAAGAATTCCGGCATTGATATAAAAGGCTTTATAGATGAAGAAAGCGTAAAAATAATTGAAGATCTGAAGTCTCTTGCAAGCGATACATTTGCTAACAAAAATTTCTTAGATTTCAAATACGATTTTGCACCTAAGAAAAAATCTGATGTTAAAGAAGAACTAATAAAAAATGTTGAAGAGGCTGCAAAAAAAGATAAAAAAGCACAATGGGTCTATGACAACTACTACAACCTTGAAAATGTAGATGCTTATCTTTCTGGAAACGACCCAGATACAATAGAATTTATTTACAACAAAAACCACAATATAACAGATTTTAAATTTTATGAGGGTGAATCTGTTAAACTTAAAAGGAAAACTCCTTATTATCTTCAGTGGGATAATAGGTGGGCCTATAACAACCTCTACCCTACTAACATAGGCATATCAGGATGTGGACCAACCTCTCTTGCCATGATAATTTCAAGGCTTACATCAAATATGGTATATCCAAATGAAATTGCAACGAAGGCTTCACCCTTCATGAATGATGGAGGAATGGATTGGACCTTTATTGAACATATAAGCAAGGAATATGATATAAAAATTCATGATGTAAATTTAGATAAGGAAAAAATGATAAAAGCTTTAGAAGATGGGCCACTTTTAATATCTGTTGGTAGAGGATACTTCACTTTGTACGGACATATTTTAGTGATAGATTCTTATAAAAATGGAAAATTTATAATTAATGATCCAAATAGTGTAAAGAATTCTATCATAGAATGGGATTATGAAGACATTTATGACCAGATTTTAAAAATTTGGAGTTTATCAAAATAAAACTTGACATAATTACATAATGGTGTTATACTATAAAGGTAGTCAAACAACGGTATGCACCATTAGCTCAGTTGGTAGAGCACCTGACTCTTAATCAGGGCGTCCAGGGTTCGAATCCCTGATGGTGCACCAATTTTTAAAGAGGAGAAATCCTCTTTTTTATTGTATTCATTTTTTTACTAAGTTTTAAAAATTTGTTAATTTTTTTTCTAAAATCACTTGTAATTTTATATTTCACCGTATAATATAAAAAAGAATTGAGATTTTAGGAGGAATTAATGAAATTAGAAACAAAGAATCTCACAGTTGTTGGTGTACTTGGCGCAATAGTTATTATGCTCGGCCTTACACCTTTAGGTTTTATCCCTTTGGGCCTACTTATGATTACCACCCTACATATACCAGTAATTATCGCTGGAATTTTGGAAGGACCTGTGGTTGGTGGACTTGTCGGACTTATTTTTGGATTTTTCTCACTCTTTAATGCAATGACAAGGCCTGGCCCAATATCATTTGTATTTTATAATCCGCTTATATCCATTATGCCAAGGATCTTAATCGGAGTTGTAACTGGACTTGTATATAAGGCTCTAAAAGATAAGGATAATAATAAATTAAGAATCTTTATGAATGTCTTTTGGACTCTCATGGTCTGCGTTTTAGGATATATGACAGTTAAATCATTCATTGCTGATGCTGATACAGTAAATAAAGTATTTTCTATTATTTTCTTATTAATAGCTTGTGTAATGCTTTATTTATCAGTCAAGAATAAAAAAGCAAACTTCGCCATAGCAGTATCTTCCTTTATGGGTACACTTACAAATTCAGGACTGGTTTTAGGACTTATTTATTTATTCTACGCACAAAAATATGCAGAAGCTATAGGCATTAATCCAGACCTTGCAAGCAAAGCAATTTTTTCAGCTTTCATTACAAATGCAATCCCTGAGGCTATTGTTGCCATACTTGTAGCAAGTGCTGTTGTTACATCATTTAGTAAGAGAAGAAAATAATAAAAATGCACTAAAGGACTAATAACCTTTAGTGCATTTTTTATCTCTGTTGAATCATTTTATTGGCTAGGTCTAAAAATCTTAGGGCTAAATAATAATCATCGCCCATTAAATCGTAAATAGCATCTTCTGTTAATATTCCTTGATTAATATCCGAATCAATTTTGCCTTGGTTTGAATCATCATAGTCTTTTTGGAATTGCTCGCTATAATAATATTCTACTAATTTATCAAAGCCTTCCCTATTTTCCTCAAGTTCATCTAAAATATTATTTATCTTTTCTAAAAGTTCGCCATATTTTTCATAAGTTTTTGTATGTTTTTTTAAATATTCGTAATCCACTTTATATCTCCTTTAAATTTTCTATAATTTTATCTATTTGGCTTTTAATGAGAGGGACTTTTTCACTCTTTCCCTCATTGGTAGTCACTATGATAATACCCTCTTTTTTTAAAATTATAACATATTGGCCACCGCTGCCTGAGGCGTAAATTGTATCATCTTTTCCAGTCCAAAGGCTATAGCCATAGAAATCATCTGATAGGTAAGAATCGTCAATATAATCCTTATCATTTTTATATAATTTTTGATCCATCTTTTCTATATAGGATTTAGGTACTATTCCTTCCCCCTTATATGAGCCATCTTCTAAGATTATTATTCCTAACTTTAACAAATCATCTGCATTAAGATACAGTTTTGTAGCACCAGCTAGATATTGCCCGTACCTATCCCATCTAGGATTTTTTATATCGAGTTTTTTAAAGATATGCTCATTAATGAAATCATATAAGTCATAATTTAAATATTCTTCCATAGCTGCCGCTAAGACATAATAACCTACATTTGAGTATAAAAACTCTTCTCCTGGCTTAAAATATAAAGGATAAGAAAGGACATAATCAAGGAGCTCATCCTTATTCTTATCTTCAATATCCTTACTCATCAAAATTATATCCCTGTAACCCATTGTATGAGTCAGACAATCTCTAACCCTTATATTTTTTAATTTTTTTAGATTTTTCCTATTAGAAATATTTACCTTATCTTTAAGAATATCATATATTAGTGTATCTTCATTAAAATCACCCTTAGATTTATAGATTAATACTCCAAAAGCAAGGCTTGTTACAAGCTTGGCAATAGATCTTACATTTATTGTTTTTCTATCAGACTTCTTAAATAAATTTCCCTCATCTTTTGAATAAATAATCAAGGAATCCATATCTAATTCGTTTTTATTTACAATTTCTTTTATCATTTCTACCTCTCTCTCATTATACAAGCTGCCCCCTATTATTAAAGTTTATTTATATGATATAATCATTCTAGGAGAAAATTATGAACTTTTTAAAAGAAGCAAAGAAAATCGAAAATCAAATAATAAGAGACAGAAGAAATCTCCACAAAATCCCAGAGTTAAGGCTAAATTTACCAAAAACTTCTGCATATATTAGTAAAAGACTCGAAGGAATGAAAATCCCTTACGATAATCTCATAGATGGAAATGCTATTGTAGCATATATTGGAACTTTCTCTGATAAGTGTATAGGGATCAGGGCTGATATGGATGGTTTAGAAATTAAAGAAGAAACTGGACTTACCTATGCCTCTAATCATGATGGATTGATGCATGCCTGCGGCCATGATGGCCATGTAGCAATGGCTCTCGGATCATGCCAAATTCTAAAAGAAAATGAAGATAAATTAAATAATTTAGTTAAAGTATTCTTCCAACCTGGAGAAGAAATCCCTGGTGGTGCAAGGCCTATGATTCTTGAAGGCTGTATGGATAAGCCAAAAGTTGATAGGGTAATTGCAATCCATGAAGGTGGACTTTTTGGAGATTATCCAAAGGGAACTATAGCTTATAAATCAGGTGAAATGATGGCAAGCATGGATACTTTCACCCTAAAAGTAAGGGGCAAGGGCGGTCATGCTGCAAGACCTGATTCATTTATAGATCCTATTTCAATTATAAGTGAAATTAATAACGGTTTTTACAAAATTATTTCTAGAGAAATTGACCCACTAAATCCAGCTTTAATTTCAATTACACAAATTCATGGTGGAATCAATCAGAATGTTATTCCTGACGAGGTTTTTGAAGAGGGAACTATCAGGTGTTTTGATGAAAAAATTAGGGATTATCTTGAAGAAAGAATGAATAACCTTGCAACAAATATAGCCAAAGCCTACAGAGCTGAAGCTTTATTTTCTTATAATAGATTTTATCCTTCTTTGATAAATGATGAAGATTTTACTAATTTTATAAAAGATATTGCCATAGATATTTTGGGTAAAGAAAATATGTTTGAAATTAAAAAACCTAGTATGGGTGGAGATGATTTTGCTTTTTTCCTCAAGGAAGCAAAAGGAACCTACCTATCTCTTAACAATTTGAAACCATCATCAGATGGAATAACTTACCCCCACCACTCATCAAAATTTGATATTTACGAAGATACGCTTTATATTGGAAGTGGTCTTCTTGCTGAAATTTGTTATAGGTATTTAAAAAAGGATAAATGATGGATAAATTTATAAGATATTTAGAAAGAGATAATGTTGATGCGGAGATGGTACTCAAAAAGAGCCTGATATTGTTAGTTATAATTTACGCATCCTACATCCTAATGCAAATAATAGGAAAATTTTTAAGAAAAATAATGAAAGATGAGGCCAAAGTATCAAAGCTAATGAGAATCTTAAGGACTTTAGTTATTGCTGCTAACTTCATTTTATTCCTAGCTATATATTTCCCTGATATTAGAGCGCTTGGGGTTGTTATTTCCTTAATCATTGCTATAGTTGCTCTTGCAGCTAAGGATTTAATAATTGACATAGTTGCTTATTTTTATATCCTTGCTAGAAAACCCTTTAACATAGGTCAAGTTATTGAAGTTAATGGAATAGTTGGAGAATTGATTGACCTTGACTTTCTACAATTTAATCTCTTAGAAATGGGAGATCTAACTACGGCAAAAACCCATACTGGTAGGTATGTATCAGTGCCAAATAGGTACATTTTTGAATATCCAGTTCTAAATTATAACCATACTTATAAATATGTTTTTGTGGATACTTCGATCTTAGTTGATTTTGATGATAGGGATGAGGCTATAAAGCTTGCAGGCAAAGTAGCTTATGAGAAATACCTACAAATAATAGATAATTACGATAAGGAAGACGTTGATGTATTTCAAGAATCAATGGATTCTTATGGAGAAGTTTCAAAACCTAGTGTAAGAGCTGAGCTTGCAAATAATGGATTTAAGATTTATGTCCAGTTTTTTACTGCCTATGATGAGATTGGTAAAAATAAAATGATAATGCAAAATTCTATTTTTGATGAATTTAGAAAAAATAATATAAAAATGCCTAATCCACAATTTTTATATTTAGAAAATGAAATATAAAGAAAATCCTCTTTTTAGTTTTAACTAAGAAGAGGATTTTAATATTTATATAAAGGTACTCATAACTATTAAGTTAGTTGACTTCTTAAATGAAAATTTTTCATAAAAATTTAAGTGTTTGCTGTCATTTACACTCATTAATTCAATCATATCGACTCCCTTATCCAATAAATGCTTTTGAAGTTCATTAATAAATAAAGTACCGAGTCCCTTATTCTGATAATCCTTAAAAACTACAATTTCTTCTAGAAAATAAGATTTCAAATCATCATATTCTTTTATATAGCCCATTAGGAATCCTGTAAATATTCCATTTGTTTCTTGTATAAGGCAATAAGAATCAGGAGTAAGAAGTACTTGCCTAATCCTTTTGTAGGCTTTCTCAAAAGTCCAAGATCCACCTTGGTTTTCATTATAGTATTTTACGTAAAGACTTGTGATAATATCCAAATCTTTTTCATTCATCACAAGGTAATTCATAAGATTTTAATAATTCTTCAGAGCCCTTTCTATTCGTCTCTTATCGTCTTTTCTTTTTATAGATTCTCTCTTATCATATTGCTTCTTACCCTTAGCAAGGGCGATTTCTACCTTAACTAGGCCCTTATTTTCATAAACCTTTAGGGGCACAAGTGTGTACCCATCGGCAGTTTTACTTCCTATTAATTTATTGATTTCTTTTTTGTGAAGTAAGAGCTTTCTAGTTCTTGTTGGGTCAATCTTGTCGTAGCTCTCTTTGTAAGGAGTGACATGCATTCCATAGATAAACATCTCCCCTTTACGGTCAGAAATAAAAGCTTCCTTAATCGATACTTTGCCGGCTTTTATCGACTTCACTTCACTTCCCTTAAGGGCTATTCCAGCTTCATATTTTTCTTCTATAAAATAATCATGGAAGGCTTTTTTATTGTTGGCTAATAATTTCATCTTCATCCTCCAAATAAAAGTCTATCTCTCTTTTGAATCTATCTACATTTGCGACTCTTATCCTAACTTCTTGTCCTATAGAGTAATATTTTTTAGTATCAGTATTAAAAGCTTTTAAGTCATTTTCAATAAATTCGTACCTGTCGTCTGAGAATTTATACATAAACAATCCTTCTACAGTATTATCAAGCTCTATAAACATACCAAAATCAGTAATAGAAGAAATCCTACCGTCGAATATTTGTCCTACAAATTTCTCCATGTACTTACATTTCATCAGATCTTCTACTTCTCTTTCAGCTTCTTCACTTCGTCTTTCTGTAATTGATAAGTGGTCAGCCGATTTTTCTAGATTTGACTCGAGGCTTGTTTGATTTATTTTTCCTAATTTATTATCAATAAATAGTTTTAATATCCTGTGGACAATAAGGTCAGGATACCTCCTAATAGGGGCCGTAAAGTGCGTATAATGGTCTGTAGACAGTCCAAAGT
>CAUPHU010000029.1:0-13601 GCA_963511095.1 uncultured Anaerococcus sp.
AAAGGAAAATTTTGATAAGTTATTAAAATCTTTTGAAAATAACCCAGACTTTTCTTATGACTCAAGAGAACTTCAGATCAAATCTACAATGGAATTCAAAAACCTAATAGAATTTGCTGGTTACAGTTTATCTATAGTACTATTCTTAATATCTGTACTTAACTTTATAAATGTTATTGCTACTGAAATATTGAGAAACATGGTTAACTTATCAATTCTTGAAGCAATTGGAATGACAAAGAAAAACATTAAAAAATATTTAGTAAAAAAGAATCTGATATATTCAATTTCAAGCTTAGTGTTTTCTTTTATAGTAATGCTACTTGTAAATAAATTTATATTGATAGATTTTATGGAACAGACTCAGTGGACTTCCTATAAATTAATAATCATGCCACTTATCATTGTAAACTTTGTAAATATAATCATTGGGGTAATATTTACCAGAATGTTTTATGAAAAGCACAGTCAAAACAGTCTTGTAGATAGAATAAGAAGCTTGGAATAAAAATGTCTATTTAAATATAGAATTTTATTGAGTTTCGATTTATAAAGCTATAGTATAATAGCATTTTTTAAAAACAAATGTGTATATCTGATATATAAATTTACAATTTTCAATAAAATAAAATCCCTTTTTAAGCTTTTTAAAAAGGGATTTTTATAATTAGTCTAAAACCATCTCAGTAAGCCTAAGTGGTTCTATATATTCATCACCCTTATAGATTCTCATATTTCCGCCGGATATTTCATCTATTAGGATGACTTTGTCATTTTCATCTAGGCCGAATTCTAGTTTTATATCATAAAGGTCAAGATTTTTTTCTTTGAGGATGTCACGGATTATGCCGCAAATTTCTTTTGTAAGCCTTTTTAGCTCTTCGTATTGGTCAGCTGTTGCGATATTTAGAACTTCTAGGCAATCTTTAGAAATTGTAGGGTCGCCTGCTGCGTCATCTTTGATTGTTACTTCAAAAAATCCATCAAGATCGGCGCCTTCTTCTATGTATTTGCCGTATCTTCTATAAAAAGAACCAACTGCCTTATATCTATAGATAAATTCAAGACCCTTGCCAAATACTCTTGCTTTTTTTACTTCCATTGTGTTTTCATCAAGATTTGATTTTACATAATGGGTTGGGATATTTTTCTCATTTAATATTTTAAAGAAGTATTCTGTAAGTCTAAGGCCAGCATTTCCCGCTCCATCTATGGTTAGGCCAATTTGGTTTTCTCCTGGATCAAAAACTCCGTCCTTGCCTGTTACATCGTCCTTAAATTTCATCAAGATATTGCCGTTTTCGAGAGCGTAGATGTCTTTTGTCTTGCCTTTGTAAATTAAATCCATTATTTTCTCCTTATGATTTTCTTACAATAATGATATATGACTTTTTCCGATCTTACAAATAAATTTTATTTACTTAAGAAAAATTGTCAAGTCAACCAGAAAAAAATATAATTTACTTTTACCATTGAAAAAAATAATAAAATTGATATACTAATTTTGTAGAAGAAAAATTAAGGAGTTATAATGTCAAAAATAGCTGTGATAATGGGGTCAAAATCTGACTACAAAACTATGAAGGAATGCTGTGATGTTCTTGATAAGTTTGGAATAGACTACGATAAGAGGGTTATCAGTGCGCACAGAACACCAGAATTGATGGTTGACTTTGCGAAAAATGCGAGAGCTAATGGATACAGCCTAATTATCGCTGCAGCTGGAGGGGCTGCCCACTTGCCAGGTATGGTTGCTGCGTCAACTACATTACCTGTAGTTGGTGTCCCAATTAAATCATCCATACTTTCGGGTGTAGACTCGCTTCTTTCCATTGTGCAAATGCCATATGGCGTGCCAGTTGCTACAATGGCTATAGGAGAGGCAGGAGCAAAAAACGCTGCAATCACAGCCCTATCGATTCTTGCTATTAACGATGAAAGCTTAGCAGAAAAATATAGGGATTTTAAAATTGAATTAGAAAATATAGTAAAGGAAGATATGAAAATATGACTAAGACTATATTACCCAAAAGCACTATCGGTATAATCGGTGGCGGCCAGCTTGGAAGAATGCTCGCTATGAGCGCAAAGGAAATGGGCTATAAAATAGCAATTCTTGATCCAGGTGAGGACGCATGCGCAAGAAAATTTGCAGATTATTTTATCCATAGTGCTTTTAATGTACACGAAAATATCGAAAAACTTTGCCAAATGAGTGATGTAGTGACTTTCGAGTTTGAAAATATAGATATTAAGTCTTATAAAAAACTTGAAGAAAAGTATAATTTCGTCCAATCTTCACGCCTACTTGAAATTAGCCAACACAGGCTAAAGGAAAAAGAATATGCCAAAAGTCTTGGAATTCCAACTGTAAAATACTTTGATTCAAACAAAGGTGATTATGAGATTGATGGCAAATACGTGATGAAAACCACAAGATTTGGCTATGATGGCAAGGGACAAAGTATTATTTCTTCAAATGAGGAAGTGGAAAATGATACAATACTAGAAGAGCTTATCAATCTTGATAAAGAAGTATCTGTAGTTGCTGTTAAAGATATTGAGGGGATTCAAATTGTGGCTGTGGTAGAAAATGAACATAGGGAAAATATCCTCTATAGGTCAAATATTCCTGCTAATATAACTAAGGACCAAGAAGAAGCTGCAATTGACTATACAAAAAGAATTTTGGCTGACAATGATTATTTGGGAGTTCTTACAGTTGAATATTTCATTTCAGATGGGAAGGTAATCTTTAATGAAATCGCACCAAGAGTTCATAATTCTGGCCACATAACCCAGCAATCGGCTACAAAAAGCCAATTTAGCGCACATATAGAAGCAATTTGTGGTCTAAGGGTAGGAGAAATTGAAAATAGGCCTGCCACTCTTTATAATATTTTGGGCCAAAATGAAGAATATTTTATAGATTTATATAGCAAAAAAGGGGGCTACCTTCACCTATACGAAAAACAAGCCCGTCACAATAGGAAAATCGGACACATCAATTTTTTAGGAAATGTACATTTGGAGGAAGACTTTGAATAAGAGAATATTTGTTAAGAAAAGACCTGGATACGATAAGGAAAGTGAAAATCTAAAAGCTTTATTCAATAGAGACTTTGGCCTAAGCCTAGAAAAGGTTGATACATATGTAATCTATGACCTTTATAATATTGGAGAAGACCTATATGAGAAGGCGAAAAACAGAGTTTTCTCAGAGGTTATGATAGATGAGATTTTTGAGGAAGTAGACTTAACTAACAAAACTTATATTGCCTACGAAACTCTTCCTGCCCAATTTGACCAAAGATCAGACTCTGCAACTAAGGCTATCAAACTAATTGATGAAGAGTCGGATGTTTTGGTAAGATGCGGTAAGCTTGTAGTTTTAGATGGGGAAGTTTCAGATGATAAGCTTGATGACCTTAAAAAATACCTAATAAACCCAATTGAATCTAGCGAAAAAGACCTTTCAAAAATGGATTTTTCTATAGATTCAGAAATGAAACCACTTAAGGATTTGACAGGTTTTAGAAATTACGGAAAAGAAGAGTTAGAAAATCTTATTAAAAACTTATCGCTCGCCCTTGATCTTGAGGATTTGGAATTTATCCAAGACCATTACAAAAAAGAAGATAGGGACCCAACAGAAACGGAAATCTACGTCCTAGACGTTTTCTGGTCTGACCACTGCAGGCACACAACCTTTGAAACAAGCCTTGATGAGGTAAAAATAAACTCCGAACTTTTCCAAAAAGAAATGCAAGATGCATTTGATTATTATCTAAAATTAAGAGATGAGCTTGGAATTACAAAGCCTATTAGACTTATGGATATGGCGTCAATTTTTGGCAAATACCATACAAAAGTTTTGGGAGATACTAATATTGAAGTTAGTGAGGAAATCAATGCCTGTTCCTTTTTTACAGAGATAGAAAATAAGGGGAAAAAAGAAAAGTGGCTTATCCAATTTAAAAATGAAACCCATAACCACCCTTCAGAAATTGAGCCTTTTGGCGGTGCTTCAACCTGTATAGGCGGGGCAATAAGAGACCCACTTTCTGGTAGGTCCTATGTTTACCAAGCCATGAGAGTTTCTGGTGCAGGAAATATATTAGAAAAAAGAGAAGAAACCCTCGCAAACAAGCTCCCACAAGTTGAAATTTCTAAAGGGAAAGCCTTAGGAAACTCATCTTATGGTAACCAAATCGGTCTTGCAACAACCTTTGTTCGTGAAATCTACGACGAATCCTATGTGGCAAAAACTATGGAAGTGGGAGCTGTTGTAGGAGCTGTAAAAGATGGCGCCTACAAGAGGGAAGAGCTAGTTCCTGGCGATATTGTCGTAATGATTGGGGGAAGAACCGGCCGTGACGGTATTCAGGGTGCTTCAGGATCTTCTGTAATCCACGATGACTCTTCTCTTACAACTGCATCAAGCCAAGTTCAAAAGGGAAATCCTGTAGAAGAAAGAAAAATCCAAAGACTCTTTAGGAAGCCAGAAGTCACAAGACTAATCAAAAAGTCAAACGACTTTGGGGCTGGCGGTGTATCTGTAGCTATAGGCGAGCTTTCAGAAGGCATTGAAATCTTCCTTGATAGGGTCAAAACCAAATACAAGGGACTAAATCCAACAGAAATAGCAATTTCTGAATCCCAAGAGAGAATGGCAGTTGGTATTGATAAAAAAGACTATGAGGCCTTTGTAAAGGAATGTGAAAAAGAAAACCTAGAATACGTTCATGTTGCAAATATAACTGACAAAAACCGCCTAGAAATGTACTACGGAGACGAAAAAATAGTAGATTTTGGGGCAGAATTTTTGGCAACAGCTGGTGTACGTAAACACGCAAAGGCAGAGCTTGTTGATAATGTAAGGGAAAATCCATTTGTTTCTAAAGAAGTGACTAAGGAAGCTATCCTAGATGAGCTTAAAGATCTAAATGTCACCAACCAAAAGGGTATGGTTTCGATGTTTGACTCATCTGTAGGAGCGCAGACTGTCATGATGCCATTTGCAGGCAAGGAAAGAATTACACCTATCCAAGCATCAGTTGCCGCTATTCCAACCCTTTACAGCACTCCAGATACAGCGACAATACTTTCTTACGGCTTTGTACCAAAAATTTCAAAATATTCTCCATTTTTATCAAGCATCTATGCAGTTTTAGAATCTGTAGCAAAAGTCTATGCCGTAGGTGGAAACAGGGAAGAACTTTACTTCTCCTTCCAAGAATATTTTGAAAAACTCTTAGATGATCCTAAAAAATGGGGCAAGGTAAGCCAGGCCATGCTAGGTTCAATCATAGCCCAAAGAGAAATCGGAAGACCTTCTATAGGTGGAAAAGACTCTATGTCAGGGTCTTTTAACGATATAAATGTAGTAGAAACCCTAATTTCCTTTGCCTGTACACCTGTAAAAATAGAAGATGTGATAACACCAGATTTAAAAAAGATTGGCAATAAGCTTTATATCATAGAAATAGAAAAAGACGAAAAGGCCTATCCAAATCTCAAAAAAGCTATGGATGACTTTGATAAACTAAATCAATATATCAAGGATAAGAAAGTTGTATCAGCCTATGTTGGGGATTTTGGCTCAGTTACTTCTTCTCTAATCAAGATGGCTCTAGGAAATAAACTTGGTTTTACTCTTGATTATGATAAGGCTCTTGATTTTAATCCTTGCTCAATTGTAGTAGAAGCAACAGAAGACCTTGATTTTAAAAAGATTGGAGAGGTAACAGAAGATATAAAAATAAATGGAATTAAAATCGATATTGAAGAAGCTGAAAAATCCTACATGTCAACCCTCGAAGAAATCTACCCAACATATTACAATTTGGACAAAGGTAAGGTAGAAAATCTTGTAAATAAGGGAAATGAGAAAGTTTATTACAAGGAAAAAGTCGATGAGGTTAAGGTTCTAATTCCTGTCTTCCCAGGCACAAACTCAGAATATGACACCCAAAAAGCCTTTGAAGAAGCGGGTGCAACTGTAAAACAAGTTGTCTTTACCAATACCAAAGAAGATGACATTACAAAGTCTATAGATGAATTTGTAAGAGAAATCAAAGATTCTCACATAATTGCCTTTCCTGGAGGATTTTCTGCAGGTGATGAGCCAGATGGATCAGCCAAATTTATAGTTAATATCCTTAAAAATGATAAGGTAAAAGAAGCAATCCAGGCCCACCTAGCTGATAAAAAACTAATTTTAGGAATTTGTAACGGCTTCCAAGCTCTTATAAAATCTGGACTTCTTCCTTATGGAAAGATTTGTGATTTGGATTCTTCTGATCTATCCTTATTTAGAAATACAGGTCTTAGACACATTTCAGATACTGCAATCACAAGGGTAGCAAACACAAATTCACCTTGGACACAAAACTTTGAAATAGACGAACTCCACGAGCAAGTCGTAAGCCACGGCGAAGGCAGACTTGTGGGAGAGAAAATCGAAGAATTTAAACACTTAGCAGCCTTCCAATATGTAGACGAGGACGGAGATGCGACCTTAAATGGCAAGTACAATCCAAACGGCTCACTTTATGCCATTGAGGGAATGGTAAGCCCGGATGGTTTAATTTTAGGTAAGATGGGCCATTCCGAAAGATCTTACAAGACTCTTTATAAGACAAACACCATCAAGGATAGGCAAGACATATTTAAAAACGGTGTAGAATACTTCACCAGATAGGATTTAGGAGAAAAAATGTTTGGAATTTGGAATAAAGAAGGGGCAGCAGATATTACATTCTATGCCCTCCACTCCCTCCAACACAGGGGCCAACAAGGCGGCGGAATTGTATCTACCAATAGGGAGAGACTAAGGGGATACAGAAATATCGGCCTTTTGGCAGAAGTTTTTAAAGACAACGGCAAACTAGAAAGAATTGCAGGCACAGGCGCCCTAGGGGCTCTTTGGTATTCGAGTGGCAATTCTACCAATGTCCATAATATCGAACCACTTTTATTTAAATTTAACGACGGCCACCTAGGAATTGCCATGAATGGCAATCTTATAAATGCCAAATCTTTGCGAGCCAAGCTTGAAGATGCTGGTGCGGTTTTTCATTCAGAAAGTCATGCAGAAATTATCATGCACCTTATTAGGCGTTCGAGGAAGAAAAAAATCGAAAATAGGTTTAAGGAAGCACTCACAAAACTAGAAGGGTCATTTTCTGTAATTCTTCTTACCCAGGATAGTATGATTGGGGCTGTTGATAAGCACGCCACAAGGCCGCTTGTTCTTGGAAAACTCGATGATTCTTACACCCTTGCATCAGAATCTTGTGCCCTAAATGTGATAGGCGCAGACTTTATAAGAGATATTTCAGCAGGCGAGATGGTTATAATAGACGATGACGGCTACAAAATGGACAAGTTTACAGATCCATCTGATATTGCTATAGAATCAATGGAGTTTATTTACTTTGCAAGGCCAGACTCAACTATAATGGGCAAAAATGTCCATATAGTAAGGAAAAATACCGGAAGGATTCTCGCTAGAGAATATCCGGTAGAGGCAGATATAGTTGTGGGTGTGCCAAACTCATCACTTTCCCTTGCTACAGGCTATGCAGAAGAGCTCGGCCTTCCTTATGAGATGGGACTTATTAAAAACCAATATATAGGTAGGACTTTTATTGAGCCTTCTCAAAACTTAAGAGATTTGGCTGTGAAGATGAAATTATCAGCCCTAGCTGATGTAGTTAGGGATAAGAGGGTAATCCTCCTTGACGACTCGGTTGTAAGGGGAACCACTTCTAAGCGAATAATTTCCATGCTAAAGGATAGGGGAGCCAAGGAAGTCCATTTAAGGATTGGATCTCCTGAGATAATATTTCCGTCCTATTCTGGCATAGATATGAAGACATCAAAAGAGCTAATCGCAGCAAATATGACAAAAGACGCGATTAGAGATTTGATCGGGGCAGATAGCCTTGAATTTATCTCAATTGCTGGTCTTCAAGAAGCGGTTGGTTTTGGTTATCCAGGTCCAAATAAGGGGATTTCTCTTGAAATCTTTAATGGGGACTATATAGACGGACTTTGCGATTATAAAGAAGAATTTTATGATGAATTAACGGATCTTCAAAAAGAATTTCTAGAAAATAAAGGGGTATAAATGAGCGAGAAATATAAAGCGGCAGGTGTAAGCCTTGATGCCGGTTATGAATCAGTTGATAGGATCAAAAAACACGTCGAATCAACAAAAAATAAGGGCATGATGAATATGATTGGGTCTTTCGGAGGAGCCTTTGACCTAGCAGCATACGGTTTTAAAAATCCTGTTCTTGTAAGCGGAACTGACGGAGTTGGAACCAAGCTTAAGCTTGCCTTCGAGATGGATAAGCATGATACAATCGGGATTGACTGCGTGGCTATGTGTGTAAATGACATTTTAGCCCAAGGTGCTATGCCACTTTTCTTTTTAGACTACATCGCCTGTGGTAAAAACGACCCAGCTCAGATAGAAGCAATTGTATCAGGAGTTGCAGAAGGCTGTAGACAGTCAGAAGCTGCCCTAGTTGGCGGAGAAACCGCAGAAATGCCAGGTTTTTATAAGGAAAATGAATATGACATAGCAGGTTTTGCGGTAGGGGCTGCTGAGAAGGAAGATTTAATCAATATTGAAAATACCAAAGCTGGTCAAGCTGTAATAGGCATCCCTTCTTCAGGTTTTCACTCAAATGGTTTTTCACTTATTAGAAAAATTTTATCAGATGAAAATATAAGCCTTGATCAAGACTTTAATGGGGAAACTATTGGGGAGGCACTTCTTAGACCTACAAGAATTTATGCCAAAGAAGTAAAAACTCTTCTTGAAAATGTAAAATTAGCAGGGATTTCCCACATCACAGGCGGTGGTTTTATAGAAAACCTCCCAAGGGCAATTAAAAAAGGTCTTGGAATGAAAATTTATAGGGATTCTTATGAGGTGCCAGAAATTTTCAAATTCATTGAAGAAAAAGGTCAAATCAACCATGACGAGATGTATGAAATCTTCAATATGGGAGTGGGCCTTGCTGTAATAGTTGATGACGCTGATAAGAAAAAGGTCCTAGAATTAATAGACGATGCCTTTATTCTTGGTGAAGTTACAGACAAAGAAGGAATAATTCTCGCATGAAAAAAATAGGAATATTTGCCTCAGGCACAGGTACAAACTTCGAGGCTCTTGCAGATTCTGATGAGATAAAATCCTTAGCTCGTATAGAAGTCATGGTTTGCGATAAGTCGGGGGCAAAAGTTATAGAAAAGGCAGAAAAAAGAAATATAGAAACTTTCGTTTTTAATCCAAAAGCTTATGAAAATAAAAAAGCTTACGAAAAAGAAATTCTAGAAAAGGTAAAAGACCTGGATTATATTTTCCTAGCAGGCTATATGAGAATTTTATCAGGATATTTCCTAGAAAATTTCCCAGGTAAGGTTATAAATATCCATCCGTCCCTTCTTCCAAAATATAAGTGAATTGAGTCAATCAAAAGGGCTTATGAAGCAGGTGAAAAATATATTGGGGTTACAATTCATTATGTGAATGAAGAAATCGACGGCGGAGAGATCCTAGCTCAGGATAAGTTTAGGGTTGATTACGAAATGAATCTTGACCAGGTAGAAGATGAGGTTCATAAAATTGAGCACAAACTTTATGTGAAAACAGCAGCAGAGATTTTAAAGGGGGAGAAATGAGAAAAGCTTTAATAAGTGTAAGTGACAAGGCAGGCGTTGTAGAATTTGCCAAGAATTTAATAGAAAATGATTTTGAAATTATATCAACAGGTGGAACCCTAAAACACCTTAGGGAAAATGGAGTAACTTGCACTTCTATCGTAGACTATACAGGTTTTCCAGAAATCCTAGAAGGTAGGGTCAAGACCTTACATCCAAAAGTCCACGGTGGCCTTCTTTCAAAAAGAGACAATGACGACCACACAAAAGAATTAAAAGCAAATGAAATTGACTATATTGACCTTGTCTGTGTAAATTTATATCCTTTTGCAGAAACCCTTGCCAAAGAAGGGGTTAGCCATGAAGAAATCATTGAAAATATAGACATCGGTGGCCCTTCTATGCTAAGGTCTGCTGCCAAAAATTATAAGTTTGTGACAGTTGTGACAGATAAAAACGACTATGAGAAAGTTATAGAAGAGCTTAATAAAGACGGGGACACAACACTCGCAACAAGGGAAAGACTTGCCTACAAGGTCTTTAAGAGAACAAGCGAGTATGATGCCTTAATTGCTTCTTACTTTGCTAAAAAAATCGGTGAAGGTAAAGAGACTCTTACTTTGACCTACAAACTAGAAGACGAACTAAGATACGGTGAAAACCCTCACCAAAAGGCAGCTTTCTACGTTTCAGACGAGGAAGTTTCTTACTCCTTAAAGGATTGTGTACAATTACACGGTAAGAAAATGTCTTACAATAATATCCAAGACGCATCAGCTGCCCTTGATATATTACAAGAATTTGACGAAACAGTTTGTGTTGGCTTAAAACATATGAATCCATGCGGAGTTGCCACAGGTAAGACTGTTTATGATGCTTGGACGAGAGCTTTCGAAGCAGACCCAGTTTCAATTTTTGGCGGTATTGTTGCAATTAACGGCACAGTTGATAAGAAAACTGCAGAAAAAATGCACGAAATTTTCCTAGAGATAATCCTTGCTTACGACTATGAAGACGAAGCTCTAGAAATCCTAGAAAAGAAGAAAAACTTAAGAATCTATAAGATTCCAAAGAAGAATAATAAAAATCCTAAATTAATAAAATCTGTAAGGGGTGGAATCCTAGTCCAAGACTATGATGACAAGGTTTATGAAAAACTAGAAACTGTTACTGATGCAAAGTTAAGCGAAGAGGATCTAAAAGACCTAGAATTTGCCTATAAGATTGTAAAACACGTTAAATCAAATGCAATCTTACTTGCCAAAGACGGCCAAACTGTAGGTGTTGGCGCTGGCCAAATGAATAGGGTCGGT
This sequence comes from uncultured Anaerococcus sp., assembly GCA_963511095.1. Taxonomy (GTDB): domain Bacteria; phylum Bacillota; class Clostridia; order Tissierellales; family Peptoniphilaceae; genus Anaerococcus. The sequence goes on from CAUPHU010000029.1 coordinate 10,992, forward strand.
GCAGCTGAAATTGCCTTCAAACAAGCAGGAGATAAGGCTGTGGGTGCTGTTCTTGCCTCAGATGCCTTCTTCCCATTTAGGGACAGTGTTGATGAAGCGGCGGGACACGATATTAAAGCCATCATCCAACCAGGTGGATCAATTCGTGACCAGGAATCAATCGATGCCTGCAATGAAAATGGCATAGCCATGGTATTTACTGGCATGCGTCACTTTAAACATTAATATGGGAAAGGTACTAGTAGTAGGAAATGGCGGCAGGGAGCATGCCATTTCTGATAAATTATATAGGGAAAGCCACAAAATTTACATGTTGGGAGAAAATCCTGGCGTGGCCAAATTTGGTACTTGTATTGATATAGGAGAAGAAAATTTGGCTTATTTTTGCAAGGAAAAAGAGATTGATCTTGTAATTATAGGTCCTGAAGCCTATTTAGTAGATGGTCTAACTGATAAGCTAGAAGCAGCTGGTCTTAGGGTTTTTGGACCAAATAAAAAAGCAGCAATCCTTGAAGGCTCAAAGGCCTTTGCCAAAGATTTTATGAAAAAATATGATATACCAACAGCAACTTACGAGACTTTCACAGATTACGAAAAAGCTTTAGCCTATATCGAAAATTCTAACTTTCCGCTTGTAATTAAGGCTGACGGGATTGCGGCAGGTAAGGGTGTAATAATTGCCCAAAACCTTGATGAAGGAAAAAAGGCCCTATCAGAAATTATGGTTAATAAGAAGTTTGCAGAAGCCGGTGCTTCTGTTGTAATTGAAGAATTCTTAGAAGGCGAAGAGTTTTCACTACTAGCTTTTGTGTCAGGTGAAAAAATCGTCCCAATGAAGGTTGTCCAAGACCACAAGAGGGCTTTTGATAAGGACGAAGGCCCAAATACAGGCGGTATGGGTGTTTATATGCCGATTAAAAATATCACAAATTCTGACATAGAAGAAGCCATAGAAAAAGTCCTTAAACCAACTGCACTTGGCATGATAGAAGAGGGCAGAGTCTTTAAGGGAGTTCTTTTTGCAGGCCTTATGAAAACAACAGATGGGGTCAAAACCATTGAATACAACGTTCGTTTCGGAGATCCTGAGACAGAACTCATCATGCTTGCTATGGAGTCTTCGCTTTTTGATATAGCAAATAAAGTAATTGACGGAGAAGATTTTGAAATCAAATGGAATGACAAGGCCTATATAGGTGTTGTCCTTGCCTCAAAAGGCTATCCAGAAGATTATGACAAGGGTTTTGAAATAGAAGGTCTTGACGGTCTTGATTCAAATGTTTTCCATATGGGTACAAAAGAAGAGAATGGAAAAATTCTTACAAATGGCGGAAGAGTTTTGATAGTATGTTCAGAAGGCGAAAATCTCAAAGAGGCGAGAGAAGCCGCCTACAGGGATATAGAAAAAATCAAGTGCGACAATCTTTTCTACAGAAAAGATATTGGCCACTTATCTTTATAGGGGTGAAGGAAAATGAAAACAGATTACGAAATCTCGCTTGAAGCGAGAAAAGAAAAAATAGAAGACGTTGCAGCAAAAATTGGTATATCAGAAGATAAGCTTATAAAATACGGTGACTACAAGGCAAAGATAAAAAGAGAAAATTTTGACAATTTATCCAAAAACCTAGTCTTAGTCACATCTATAAACCCAACCTCATCTGGAGAAGGAAAATCAACTGTGACAGTAGGCCTATCTGACGGTCTAAATAAAATTGGCAAAAAATCTACAGTTGCTCTTAGAGAGCCATCTTTCGGGCCAGTTTTAGGTAGAAAGGGTGGGGCAACAGGCGGTGGCTACGCCCAAGTTGTGCCAATGGATGAGATAAACCTCCACTTTAATGGCGACTTTCACGCAATTACCTCTGCCCACAATGCCATTATGGCAGTTATTAATAACCACATCTTCCAAGGAAATGAGCTTGGATTTAAAAAGGTCATGTTTAACTATGTAATGGATATGAACGAAAGAGCCCTTAGAAGGATTAAAGTAAACGCAAACAAAAAAGACGAAAGGGAATCATCTTTTGACATCACAGTTGCAAGTGAGATTATGGCTATTCTTTGTCTTGCAGAAGATTTGGAAGATTTAAGATCTAGGATTGGAGACATCCTTGTTGGTTACAACGAAAAAGACCAACCAATTTTTGCAAAAGATTTGGGTGTTGAAGGGGTAGTTGTGGCAATTCTAAAAGATGCCATGAATCCAAACCTAGTTCAAAGTCTTGAAAATAATCCTGCCATTATCCACGGCGGCCCATTTGCAAATATTGCCCACGGCTGTAACTCTGTTATAGCAACAAAGACAGCTCTAAAATATTCTGATTATGTAATTACAGAAGGAGGTTTTGGGGCAGATCTAGGTGCGGAGAAGTTTTTAGACATCAAATGCAGGGTATCAGGACTCAGACCAAAGGCAACAGTCGTAGTTGCAACAATCAAGGCCCTTAAGCTTCATGGCGGAGTAGATGAGGCAAATCTTACCGAAGAAAACTTAGACGCTCTTAAAGAAGCGGTTAAAAACCTTGAAAAGAATGTGGAAAACATGAGAAAATACAACAGTCCAGTAATAGTTGCCCTAAATGCAATTGCCACACACACAGAAGCTGA
>CAUPHU010000030.1:0-13405 GCA_963511095.1 uncultured Anaerococcus sp.
ATATAGAAGTAATAGAATAAAAAAAATCGTCCTCTGACTTAAGATTAAAGTCGGGACGATTTTTTTATTTAAAATTCTTAATTTTAAGCAACCCCACCCTCCATTTCGAAGAGCAGAGCGATGAGAAATCTCATAAACTCCAAACCTCTATGACTTTAGAGCAAATCTTAAAAATCTCTTTTTTTATAAAATTTGACGGCGAGCTTAAATGAAATTGCAATTATCAATATAAGTAAGATTATAGAAAATATTATAATTAACTCTTTGTTTTGATAAACAAAATTAATAACTCGTTCAAAATCTTTTATAAAAAATCCACCAATCATTCCTATTATTCCAATTATAAATATCGGAAGAAAAATCCAAGTCTTTGCCTTTGCATAGCCGTATTTAAAATAAATTGGATATTGTAGACAAATGATTATGACAAAGACTAGGGAATTTATCCCTAAACCGAATAAAATATCCAAATCTATAGGAAAATCCTTGATTGTTGCAACTATTAGGTAAAAAATAAATCCTAAGATAGAGGAAGCGAAATAGAATATAAGAGCAAGTATATACCTTCCTATAACTACCTCCTTGCTATCAATGGCTAATAGTCTGTAAAGACCATCTATACCAGAATTTTCCCCTACGAGAAAAGGATAAGATGAGAAAACCATGGCAAAAATCATAGATATACTTATAATAATATTTGGACTATTACTAATAAACATATAAAAAATACCAAGTCCTAAAAAAATAATCAAGTTCTTAATGGTAAAATATGGTTTTATTGAAATTATATCCAGTTTAATTTGTTTTTTGATATTCATCATTTCCTCCCATAATAAATCATAATCTGGTCAATACTTGGCACTTCTGCATGTAACTTTGAATCTTCTTTGTAATCTTCTCTTAAAACTAAGGCTTCAAAATTGACTTTAGACATTTTTTGACCTAAGATTTTGAGATTTTTTATCCTTTCATAGTCATCAAGACCACCTTTTATGAGTAAAAACTTATCATAAAATTCATCTTTTGGCCCTTCAAATACGATTTTGCCTTCATCTATAAAGACTATGTAATCAGCAATCCTATCAAGGTCCTGGGTGATGTGGGTAGAAAATAATACAGTATGGTCTTCATTTTCCATAAAGTCTAAAATCATATCCACAAGTTCATCTCGCATGGCAGGGTCAAGTCCACTTGTTGGCTCATCTAGGATTAGGATTTTTGCGTCATGTGAGAGAGCGACAGCAAGCATTAGCTTGATTTTCATACCCCTTGATAATTCTTCAACCTTCTTATCCCTATCAAGCTTAAATTTATCAAGATAGGCATAAAAAGATTTAGAATTCCAATTTTCATAACCCACATTCATAGCCTTATTTACAAGGTCTAAGGTCCAATCTTTTCCCAGAAAAGAATCGTCCATTACAAGGCCAACGTCTTGAAGATAAGACAAGTCTTCTATCTTTTTACCATCTAGGAAAATTTCCCCGTCGTAATTTATAAGGGATAAGAGTGCTTTGATGGTAGTAGTCTTACCCATGCCATTTTTACCAATAAAGCCTGTTACAAAACCTTTTTTGATGGCAAAGTCGTTTGGTCCTAGCTTAAATTTCTCGTAATTTTTAGCAAGACCCCTTGCTCTAATCTTATCAGTCATTAAAATCTCCTTCATATAAATAAGCTAAAAGTTCTCTTAAATCTTCCTTTTCCATTCCAATATCTTTTGAAATCCTAACGGCTTCTATAAGAGCCTCCTCGAGTTTTTTCTGTTTTTCTTCAAGCCTTAGGTTAGGATCTTCCTTGCCGACAAAGGTCCCAAGACCCTGGCGGCTTTCTATAAAACCTTCATTTTCCAACTCATCATAGGCTTTTTTGACAGTCAAAATAGAAATCGAAAGTTCTCTGGCAAGATTTCTCACAGAAGGAAGCTTCTCCCCACTAGATAGATTTCCCGATAGGATTTCATCCCTAATGGCATTTCTAATTTGTTCATAAATAGGCACAGCCGACCCATTTTTAATAATAATCTTCACTTATATTCTCCTCTTCTCTATAACAGTATATAACAGTTTATAACACTTGTCAAGAAAATATGCAAATAAAAAAATCCCTCATCAAAAGATAAGGGAAATAATATTCTATTTATCAGCTTCGATTAAATTCTTAAGTCCTTCAATTCCTACCCTAATTGCAAGGTCTGTGTCATGGACTACTGGGTTTTCGAGATTTTCTTTTTCTCTTTCTTGGTTGGCTACTACTAAGAAACATGATCCGACTCTTACTTTTAGAAAGCTTGCCACTGTGAAAAGGGCTGCAGATTCCATTTCGCTGGCGAGTGTTCCAAGTCTTTTCCAGGCTTCCCATTTGTTCTTTAATTCGTAGGAGATTGGCATGATGTCTGGTTCGTGTTGACCATAAAATGAATCCTTGCACTGGACTACTCCTACATGGCTTGTGGTTTCAAGACTTTCCGCCGCCTTTTTTATAGCAGATGTTACTTCAAAGTCTGCCACAGCAGGAAATTCAATCGGAGCGTATTCCTTGCTTGTTCCTTCTGCCCTAATTGCTCCTTGTGCGATTACTATGTCTCCGCTTTTGACGTCCATGTCGATTCCACCGCATGTGCCAACTCTTATAAAGGTATGGGCGCCTAGCTTTGTTAGCTCTTCTAGGGCAATGGCTGCTGATGGGCCGCCTATACCTGTTGATGTGACTGATACTTTTTCCCCATTGAGATATCCTGTGTAGGTTACAAACTCACGCCTGTCACCAACTTTTTCTGGATTATCAAAATAGGCTGCGATTTTCTCACATCTTTTTGGATCACCTGGCAGGATTACGTATTTTCCAATATCTTCTTCCTTTAAACCAATATGGTATTGTCTGCCGTCGTCTGAATATTTCATATGCCCTCCCTCAACTTATCTATAAGGTGAAAAATAGACCTAACGCTATGATTTGCCGCCTCTCTCACCTCTTTGTTTGTCACATAGTCTAAGGTGTAGGAATGAGGTGTTTCTTTTAGGAAAATTATATCGTTATAGTCATCGCCAATGGCTATTATTTCACCATCAAATTTATAATATTCTTTTATGATTTCTATTCCTCTTTGTTTATTTATACCCTTTTTAACCACGTCTATAACACCGATAGAATAGTGAAAATCAAAGTCTTCTGAGAAATAATTTGGAATTTCTGTGTCAGAATAAATTGCAAGGGCTATTATGGGTTCATTTACATTTTCAATTTGCCATAACTTTTCGGTTTCGGTGAAAATCGCTATCTCATTAGCGATTTTTTCGCCATAAAAATCTAAAAATTCATTAGCTTTTGCAGGTGAAATGTCAGCCGTAAAAATTTCCATAAGTTTTCCTTCTTCTCTTACAAAAATGTGACCGCCGTTGTTGGCTATAATTATATCCGGATCAATTTTCCCATCTATCAGGGGAAATAGACTTGCGTAGGACCTGCCTGTTACAATAGCAAAAAGATTCCCAGTTTGCTGGAAATCTCTTATTGCTTTTATATCTTTTTGGGAAATCTTCCCGTCTATTAATATTGTCCCGTCAAAATCTGATGCTAGAATCATTTGTCGCACTCTTCGATTTTGATGTAGTCTATGCCATTTTTTTCTAGAAGTTCTACTGCATAATCGTCCATTCTGTAGGCATTTCTGTAGTAGATTTTTTTAATTCCTGCTTGGATTAGGCTCTTTGTGCAGTTTAGGCAAGGAAAATGGGTCACATAGCAAATGGTATCCTTAACTGAAATTCCTTCCTTGGCACAATAAAGAAGTGCGTTCATTTCTGCGTGAATAGTCGCAATACAGTGGCCATCTCTCATGGTGTGGCCAATCTCATCGCAATGGGCATTTCCCTTAATTGAGCCGTTGTAGCCAGTTGACACAATCCTATTTTCGTTATTTACAAGGACGCAGCCCACATAGGCCCTGTCGCATGTGCCACGCATTGCAACAGTTTCTGCAAGTCTCATAAAATATTCATTCCAACTAAGTCTATCTTTTGCCATTTTTCTCTCCTATTTAAAATTTAAGTCTTATCTTAAATAGAATATCAAATAACTTATAAGATATCAAGAGGGAAATGCCGTAGGCTAGGATTCTTATAATAATATTTGAAGTATCAGGTGTCACAATGCTTGATGTTATCAAAAATAGTATTGAAGTAAGTGATAAAATTCCTGACCATTTGCATATTCCTGATATGACCTTGTTTTTAACCATATAGCCTGATCTTTCTGCAGAGGATTTTCCGATTAGGAAGTAGGCGATAAGACCAATTACTAGGGCAACTACAAGCCCTGCCCAGAGGGTTGGTATCTTGTCAAAGTTAGCATTTGTTAATGATAAAAATACCCTTGACGCTGGACTTAAACCTTCCTTAAATTTATAATAGGAATCGTTGAAATTAGTTGCAAAATGTTCTCCAAATATTCCCAAAAATGAGAATATGATTAGCTGTAGCCAATCAATAAATCCTATGGCAATGATTGAAAGACCGATGTGGCCGATAAAGTTACCTGCCAAAAGTCCGAGGGATACGCTCACAAGACTTGCAGATACAAGTGAAATCATAATTCTCAAAAAGAAGTTTGGAAAAGCCGCAAAATTTGCTATTTCAGAAAATACCGACCCCTTAATTGTGATAGAAATCATTAGGGAATTTATCAAAAATAGGGCAAGGCCGAATATTAGGGAAATTCCCAATTTCATAACAAATTCCTTTTTCTTTGACCAAGGAAGCATCCTTGTAAAATCGTAATAGTTTAGGGATTCCTCGATAGAAGTAAGGCCCATTCCCAGAATTATGGTAAAGATTAGGGAAATTGACATGGAGCTTGTAAGCTTTTCTGTCATATCTAACTTGTAGGAATCAAGTTTTTCCTTTCCTCTCATATATTCTTCGTAGATATTTTGCTTATCCCAAAGGTTTGACTTGTTGAGTTCTTCTACGTAGAATTCATCATAAGCCCTTTCTGGCTTATAGGTAAGTTTATATTTTTTAGCGAAAGCCTGGGCAGTTTTCTCTGCTTCTTTGAGGTATTTTTCATCGATTTTTTGATTTCTTTTGTAAGTTTTCTTACCTGTAAGATAGCCTTCCATTTCTGTAATGTTGTCAGTAATCCTTACAGCGTCCCATTTTAAGTTGTTTTTAACACCGAGAACATTTGAAAGAGTGAAGAAAAATCCCACAAGGATAATCCAAATTGCGTACCTTTTCCATGTAAGTTTTAACATCTTCTTAAAGTCTTTCATATTTCCCCTCCCTGCTCCATATAGAAATAATCTTCTATTTTTAGGCCAAGCATATCGTATTGGACGATTTGGTCATTTGACAAATAATGGCTTAGAAGCTCATCATCAGCCTTAATTAAAATTACATTTACCCTGCCTATTGTTGATATCACAACAGCCTTATCGGCAAGTTCTTGAGGAAGTTTTTCCTTCACAACGACTTGGATCTTCCTGATATTTTCCTTATCAAGGCTTGTATTTTTAAGAAGACCATCCTTTGATAGATACAATATATTTTCACAAATACCTGTCAAATGATCAAGGTCGTGGCTTGAAGCAAGGACAGTCCTACCCGCATCTTTTGCATCAAGGATGTAGGATATGATTTGCTTTTTATTTAGGACATCCATACCGTCAAGGACCTCATCAACTAGGAGAATATCAGCCTTTGAGGCAAGGATTGTGATTAGTCCTAGGAGGTTTTTTTGGCCCTTTGAAAAGTTTCTAATATTTTGATTTGGATCAATTTCGTTTTTATTAAGTTCGCAAAAGAAATAATCTGTATCAAAATCTTCGTAGATTACCTTATAAAAATCTGGAATATCCTTGGCCTTATAAAAACTAAAATAGTCAAACCTATCAGGCAAGAATCCAATATGGGAAATCATTTCAGGATTATTTTCGAGTCTCTTACCATCAAGAGTAAATTCACCTGAATCAGCCTTATAGATACCACACAAAATCTTAAGTAGTGTTGTCTTTCCTGAACCGTTCCTGCCGACAATACCTGTAATTGTGCCAGGGGCAAGGTCAAAAGATACGTCTTTAAGGACTTGGTTTTTGCCAAAAGATTTGCTGATATTGTCAACCTTAAATATCATCTATCTCACCTTCAACTTTCTCATACAAATCGATAATTTCTTCCTTAGAAATCTTAAGGAAAATCGCTTGGGAAAGGTCTTCTTCGAGTTTTTCGATAAATTCTTCCCTTTTTAGGTCAATTTTTTCATAATCAAGTGAAATCACCGTACCAATACCTGGCTGGGTCTTAATAATCCCTTGATTAGATAGCTCTTTAAATGCCTTGGAAACAGTAGTTTGGTTTATAAGAAGCTCCCTTGATAAGTCTCTCACTGAAGGGAACTTATCACCGTTTCTAAATAAACCAGCAGCTATGGCAAGCTTTGTTTGCTCAACAATCTGCATATAAAGAGCTGTGTCTGAATTTGGTTCTAAATTAAACATCATAACTCCTTACCGTTTGGTCACACACCAAACATCTTAAGATTATTATATCAAGTAAATATTTTTTGTCAACTAAAAAGACCGGCCGAGGCCAGTCTAATTCGTATTTATTTTTTCATTTTTATATAAAATAATATTAACTTGTGTTTTTAAGATTTATCATCAAAGGCTTTAGACTTTCCTGTCGGAATGACCTAAGCTAATGGAATGTAAGAAAATTTTATAGAAAAATCTTATTTTAAATCACATTAACTTTTCAATTTTTTCGCTAAATTATTTTACATCAAAGGTGCAAATGGTTTTAGGATTTTGCCCATGATTTTCTCAGACGTTTTCATATTTTTGATATCTTCATCTGTCACAAGCTGGCTTACTTCAAAAAACTCTTCAAAGTCTTCTTTCATTGTCGCAAGACTTTCTGCCTTATAAACCAAAACACCGCACTCAAAGTTTTGGTAAAGGGCCCTGTAGTCAAGATTAATTGTGCCAACTACACCGATTTCTCCATCAGCAAGCCAAGTTTTGGAATGGACAAAGCCAGGGACATATTCGAAAATTTTGACCCCGTACTTTAAAAGCTCCTTATAATGGTTTTTGGCCAAGGTGAAAGCAACTTTTTTGTCAGGTATGTGTGGTATGCAAAGCCTCACATCTACCCCCTTTTTCGCCGCATTCTGAAGGGCAGATATTACTTCATTATCCACAATCAAGTATGGTGTCATGGCATAGACATAGTCTCTCGCATTGTTTACCATATCCAGATAGACATTCTTGCAAAGTCTCTCGTCGTCAGTTGGATTATCTGCAAAAGGAATGTAGTAGCCATCTTCATCAGCTGCTTTTGAATTTACAAGATATTTGCTAAAATCTTCCACTGGCTCGTTTTTATCGGCTGCATTCCACATTGTAAGAAACAGTACATTTAGGCCCTCTACAGCCTCACCTTCTACCCTAAGACCACAATCCTTCCAATGACCAAAACGCTCATACCTATTGATATATTCGTCTGCTATATTGATTCCACCAGTATAGCCCACCTTGCCGTCTATAACCATAACCTTCCTGTGATCGCGGTTATTTAGGTAGGTTGATATAATCGGATACATCTTGGAAAATACCCTAAATTTGATTCCGAACTCTTCCATCTCGCTTTCAAAGTCTGAATGAAGTCTGGTGATAAGATTTGACCCATCAATCAAGAGTCTAACTTCAACCCCTTCATTTACCTTATTGACTAAAAGCTCAAGGATAGACCCCCACATATAGCCATAATCAAGGATGAAAAATTCCATAAAAATAAATTCTTTTGCATTTTTAATATCCTCAATCATCGCCTTATACATATCATCACCAAGCTTATAATAATGAGATGTGCTTGACTTGTAAGTAGAAAATCCTCCCGTGTGCTTAAGGTAGTTTGAAAGATTTACAAACCTTTTATCCTCAATTTTTGAAATCTCATCCTTGGTCATATATCTACTATGATAAATTCTTGATTCCTTCTCAAGATCAATGACTCTCTTGTGCTCTCTCCTATAGCCAATTTTAAAATATGACATCAAAAATGCAATGATAGCGAAAGCAGGTGCCACAAAAATAAAAACTAGCCAGGATAATTTCATATAAGGATTCATCTCGTCTACATTTAAGATTACCATCATCATGACAAAACTTAATATAGACGAACCTCCGAAGAGATAGTATTGGTTGATACCTAGTTTCCTATAAATCATCACCAAGAGAAATATTTGAAGTAGGATTAAAAAAGCAAAGAAACCTGCCCTTGAAAATATAACAGATCCTAAGCCCTTCTTGGTTTTCCTAACATATTCATTCTCTTTAATTTTTTTAACAACATTTTTTGTATGCTTATTCATGATATTACTATACTTCTATAAAGTTTTTTATCCAAATTTTATTTGACTTTAATCTTAGCTTTCCATAAGATATAGGAAAGGAGTTTAGTATGAAAAATGTATTAGTTTTAAACGACTTCGTATCCAAAGGAAAGATAGCCGGAAGGCTCATGGCAAGTGTACTTTCTTATATGGATTGTGAAGTATTTTTGCTACCAACTGCAATGATTGCAAACAACTTTTCCCTAGGAGGAAATGCTTTTTATAATATAGACGAATTTGTAAAAGAAAGCCTAATAAACTGGCAAAATCTTGGCATAAAATTCGACCTGATTTTTATAGGCTATATAGAAGATAGGGATCAAAAAGATATGATAAAGGATTTTATAAATAAGCTTGACTACGATCCAATAATAGTCTTTGACCCAATAATGGGAGATGATGGTTCACTTTATCCTGGTCTTGATGATAGCAAAGTCGCAAATTATAAGGATCTTTTAGATATAGCAGACATAATTATTCCAAACGAAACCGAGGCAAAGTTTCTAAATATTGACAGGAACCAAATCCTATCAAATAAGCAAAAACTTATAATAACTTCAGCTGTTAAAGAAGACAAATCCGTAGTTTTACTCTACGATGAAGATTTAATCCACATTCCTTATGACAAGCAGGACCTAAAAGTAGGCGGAACTGGCGATCTTTTTGACGGACTCTTTATAGGATATCTCTTAAAAAACCATGATATAAAAACGGCAATAGATAAAACCTGCAAGGATATCATAAAAATAATACTTGCAAACGACAGGGACTATCCAGGTGCAGAAGAAATAAACATCGAAAAATACCTGACTTTAATTGAAGGTTAATATGGAAGTAGGTAGAAAAGAATATTTCAAAAAATCACTTAAAATAGCCTGGCCTGCCGTCCTTGAGTTTTTCTTTATAGCCATAGCAGGCATCATTGATACCTTCATGGTTTCATCATTGGGTCCTGCCGCCATTGCTGCAATTGGACTTACGACCCAGCCAAAATTTATTGCCCTTTCAGTCTTTTTTGCAATAAATGCGGCTGTATCCGCCCTAATTGCAAGACGACAAGGCGAAGGAAAACGAGAAAAGGCCAACCAAACCCTTACTACAGCCTTCTACCTCATGGCATTTTTCGTAATCCTACTTACCTTCATAATGGTAGTTTTTGCCAAGGAAATTCTCGAATTTGCAGGATCAAATGCCGATACCTACAAGCTCGCCTACGATTACTACATGATCATCATGGGAGGTATGGTATTTAACGCCCTATCGATGCTTATAAATGCAAGTCACAGGGGCTGTGGCAATACAAATATAGCCTTTGTCACAAATCTAATATCTTCCATTGTAAATATTGGATTTAACTTTCTACTAATCGAAGGAAGAATGGGCTTTCCAAAAATGGGTGTAAAAGGAGCTGCCCTTGCTACAGTAATAGGAACTGTGGTTGCATCAATAATGTGCATCATTTCCCTATTTGACAAAGATTCTTATATGAATTTCATAACCATGGCAAAAAGTAAGTTTAAATTCTCAGTAGAAATTGCAAATGAGATTAAAAACCTAGCCGTAAATCTTTTTGTAGAAAACGTGTCAGCAAGGGTTGGTTTTATGGTCACAGCTATAAGCGCTGCAAGGCTTGGGACAGATGCCTTTGCCGCCCACAATGTAGGTATGAACCTACTCTCCCTATCATTTTCCTTTGGAAACGGTATGCAGGTAGCAGCAATTGCCCTAACGGGAAATGCGCTCGGAGCAAATCACAAAAAAGAAGCCATAAGATATGGCAAAACCTGTCAAGAACTAGGATTCATATTTTCTGTAATCATATCCCTAATCCTGATATTTTTCGGCAGAAATATATTTTCTATATTTTTTAAAGAAAATCATATACTAGACATGGGTGTTCTAATTTCAAGGTTTCTAACCATAATTGTCCTCCTACAAATCTCACAAGTTATCTATGGGGGTTGCTTAAGAGCCGCAGGTGATGTAAAATATACCCTAGGAGTTGCACTTGTGTCTGTAACCTTTATCAGATCCATAGTAACTCTTATCTGTGTTAAGGTGTTTGACCTAGGACTAGCTGGTATCTGGATTGGTATCCTATCTGACCAAGCATCACGTTTTGTAAGTCTAAGACACAGATTCAACAAAGCAGAATGGGTACACAAGAAAATATAGGAGGGTACTATGAAAAAATTATTTTCTTTACTAGCTCTAGCACTAGTGCTAAGCGCATGTGGTAACTCAGCTGAAAAACCAGCAGAAGAACCAACAGAAACAACAACTACAACAGAAGCTCCAGCTGAAGAAAAAGCTGAAGAAGCAACAGAAGAAGCAAAAGATGCTCAAGATGCAGCTGATGAAGCTAAAGAAGACGCAAAAGACGCAGCTGAAGAAGCAGCTGACGAAAAAGTAGAAGAAGAAGTAGAAGAAGATAAAGGTAACAACTAATCATCTTCAACAAAGCCACTGTTAAGGTGGCTTTTTCTTTTATTTGTAATATAATATATGTGTACTTGGGGCATTAGCTCAGTTGGGAGAGCGCTTGGCTGGCAGCCAAGAGGTCAAGGGTTCAAGTCCCTTATGCTCCACCATAGTAAAAACATCCGGGGATTTTGTCTCGGATGTTTTTTATTATAATAAATTCTATTTATGATATAATATAATCATCCCCGATAGAAGGGGGGTGATATCCCATGGGGAAAAATTTGATAGATATAATTTTTATAATTATATCAAGTTTCGGATTACCCTTGTTATCAAATATTCTTTTCGAACTATGGAAAGAAAAAAGAAACAAGGAATGAAAAAAGAGGATTTGCCGCTCCTCTTTTTTCGATATCCCTATGGGGACAATTTGATAAGTTTCGTATCACAAAGTTTGAAAGCTTTGCGGCTTTTTTGATGGATAAGAGGTGGCTTCTCTTAGTAAGATTATATGATAAATAACCTAATTTTTCAAGTTATAAATCTTAGCTTAAACTAACCTATCTCAGCTCAAAAGAGTTTTTTTCATTGAATTATGATAGAATATAGATATAATAATGATAAAAAGGAGGTTTTTTTATGATAAATATTCGCCCAGTATCAGATTTGAGGAATAAATTTCCTGAAATAGAAGAAACTGTTATAAATTCAAATTCACCAGTTTTCCTAACAAAAAATGGTTATGGAACAATGGTTATTATGAGTATAGACCAATATTCATATCTAACAAATGAGATTGAACTTAAACTAGACGAAGCTGACAAAAGAGCCGATATGTCTAGCGAGCGTTTAAACAAAGGTGAAGTTTTTTCTAAGGTCCGTGAAAATATAAATGAAAAAGAAAACTTATAAATTAAGGTTCTTACCGCTTTTTGCAGAAGATCTATTGGAAATTACAACATATATTGCTTCAAATTTGCAAAATCCAGATGCTGCTAATAGGCTGGTTGATGAAATTGAAGAGGCTATAGATAAAAGGCTAGAAAATCCACTTATATTTGCTCCATTCAATTCAAAAAAACCAAGAGTCAATCCCTACTATAGGATTTTCGTTAAAAACTATACTATTTTCTATGTAGTTATAGACGACGTTATGGAAGTTAGGAGAATCCTTTACTCAAAACGCGATTTTAGTAGTATACTATAAGCTGATTTATAGTATATAGTTGTGGAAATTTTAAATCATGAAAAATATCAAACTATACACCCCAAAAGAAAACGAATTAGACTTTGCAAAAAATCTCCTAGCTGATCCAGCTACCATGGCCTACAACAAAGGCTATGATTTGTCTTTTTCTGGCTATGATAAGGAAAGTGGCACTATAATCCATGATGACAGCTATCGGGAAAAATGGTATGACCTTTACTTTACTAATCCTGGAAAATATTTTTACGCCTATATCTATGACCAAGACCTAAAGACTTTTGTAGGTGATGTAAATTTCCACCCTTCAAAGCTTAACCCTAATGCAAGAGATATAGGAATTGTGATTAAAGATGAATTTAGAAAAAAGGGCTATGGCAAAGCTGGCCTTAAGCTTTTGATAGATAAGGCTTTTTTCTTTGATTCTATAAAAGCTCTTTGTAATAATTTTGAAAAAGAACGAATAGGTGGTTTAAAAATCCATGAGGACTTAGGTTTTAGAATAGTTGATGAATCTAATGGAATTTTATATCTTAAGCTTAAAATAAATAATTGCTAGCTATCTGATAATTAATATCGTAGATTAATCAAATTAAATATAAATACCAAAACAGAGCCAAGGTCTTCCCTAGCTCTGTTTTTTACATATCCATTATTTCCATCTTGTCTAGTTCGTCTTTTTGTTTTTCTTTTTTGTCATAATACCTATAAATTAGGTAGAAAATTATTGTTGGAATGTTGACCGTCAAAAATGTTGAAATAGCTAATTTCCACCAATCACTACCGTTTGCGTCTACATTGACAACATATATGATTGAAATAACAAAAGTAAGAGCCGGCAAAATTAGGCCTACCCTTCCCTTAACATTCTTACATATCAAAATTTGTGCTATTAGGGGTACAGTCAAAATTAAAAATGTTACTACTAAGTTTACTGCAACTAGCTTCATCTCTCTTCTCCTTCTTTTTTGTATTCTTCAATCAAAACTTTGGCTGCATCTAAGGTGATTTTCCCGTCTATGGCCATTGATTTAATTAGGCTTACGTAGGACTTATCTTCTTTATCGGAAAGTTTTATTTTCTCAATCAGCCTATCAAGCCTTAATCTCACTGTCGGATAGGATACGCCGTAGATAGCTGCCATTTCCTTTAAGGATCCCGATTCTAGGATAAATCTCTTGATAAAGTCGATTTCGCTATCGTCAAGATTTTCTATCCACTCTCTTTTATCATTTCCCATGGCAATCCTCCTTTGTTAATTCCATTATAAACCTAAATAATATTTAAGTCAACTTTAATTTTATTAAATACAATCGAAAAAGTTACTTTAATAATATTCTAGTGTGTAGGATTCCCTCTTTTTGGATATATATAATATATAAG